>CAZSBD010000034.1:0-11322 GCA_964605215.1 uncultured Oscillospiraceae bacterium
CTATCCGTGAGGGTGGTAGAACTGTAGGTTCCGGCGTTGTTATCGAAATCAACGAATAATTTCAGAGATTAGGAATTTTCCTTAAAAATTACCGCAACTCCTGTTTTCAGGGGTTGCGGTTTTTTAATGTTTGGCAAAAACATAGAAAATACAGCTAACTTTTTTGCTATGTTTTTTGTTATTTAAATTAGAAAGCGCTTTCCAAAGGAAGGGAGGAATACTGTGGATGAAGATTTCTTTTTGATCTGGCAGATTAAAAATGGCAGAAAAGAAGCGACGGAACGATTTGTAAAAAAATATTATGATCTGATTGTAAGCTACTGCGCCAGAAAGCTAATGGATCCCATATTGGCGGAAGATATGGCGCAGCAAACTTTTCTTCAATTTTTTCAGGCCATTGGTCGGTATGAGCATACTGGTAAAGCAAAAAATTATCTTTATGTGATTGCTGGCAATGTTTGCAAAAATTTTTTTGCCAAAAAACAGGAGATTCCCTTGGAGGAGCTACCGGAAAAGTTATCAGATGATGACTTTGAAACGCAAATTGATAAACAGCTTGGCGTTAGACAAGGAATCGATTGCTTGCCGGAAAAATTAAAAGAAGTGATTCTGCTGTATTACTTCCAACAACTGAAAATTAGGGAAATTTCCGAAATTTTGAAAATCACCCCGTCCAACGTAAAATACCGTCTGCGTTCTGCTAAAAATAAGCTGGCGGAAATCTTAAGAAAGGAGGATTTTGAACGATGAGAAAAAAAGAGGATAATCTGAAAACGCTGTTACAAAGAGAGGCGAAAAACCAGTCGAATTCACGGGAAAAGCTGCAGGAGACCATTTTTCTTTGCCAAAAGGCAATTTGGGAAATCCAAAGGAATCAGGAGATTTCCGCGTTCGAATTTATCTGGTATCAGGCACGATTCATTGCCAAAGAAACCTGGATCGCGCAGGCTGCGATCTTTGCAGGTATGCTCTTTTGTATCTTTGTCTGGGACATCCATTCCCGTTTGGAAATGGATCTTTTAATTACGGTGGCCGCTCCTATGATGATTCTTTTTGCGGTACCGGAAATGTGGAAAAATATTCGTTATCGGGCTATTGACGTGGAAGCATGCACTAAATTTGGTTTAAAAAAGTCATATTTGGCTCGATTTATTTTGCTGGGTATGACCAATCTGTGTATGGTGACCGTGTTGGTTATTCTGGAAAGCCGGTTATTTCAGATGCCTATGTATGAATTTTCCATTCGATTTCTTGTGCCCTACAACTCTACACTAATGCTTTGTTTTTTTGTCATGTCCCGAAAAAGACAGGTTTCGGAATATATGATTGTAGGAAGCGGTGTGCTGTGGACAGCAGTTCTGTGTTGGCTTACAAAGCATTTTTGTATCTATGAAAATGTGCAGATGACGATTTGGTGTGGGTTGATCGTTCTGTCCTGCTTTTATATTTTTTGGATGAGCAAAAAGATTTTCAGAAATTTTCAGTACAAGCTGGAGGCTAACTATGTTAGAAATTAAAAATGTCAGTAAGAAATTTAAGGATTTCTATGCAGTGCAGGATATCCATTTAAAATTTGAAAACGGCATATATGGTTTGTTAGGCGCCAATGGCGCCGGTAAGACCACATTGATGCGGATGCTGTGTACGCTGCTGAAACCGTCAGAAGGAGAAATTTTATATGAGGGTGTCAATATTTTTGAAAAAGAAGAGAACTATCGTAAAATTTTAGGTTATCTGCCACAGGACTTTGGCTATTACCCGGAATTTACAGCCCAGGATTATCTTTTATATATTGCTTCTCTTAAGGGCCTGAAACCGGCTTATGCCAAAAGAAGGTGTCAGGAGCTGTTGGAGGTTGTATCTCTCAGCCAGGTAAGAAAGAAGAAAATCAAAACTTTTTCCGGCGGTATGAAACGGCGGCTTGGCATTGCTCAGGCTGTGCTCAATCATCCGAAGATTTTGATTTTAGATGAGCCGACAGCCGGATTGGATCCTAAGGAGCGAGTTCGATTTCGGAATTTAATCAGCACCTTGTCGGAAGATCGGATTGTGCTGCTTTCTACCCATATTGTTTCCGATGTAGAAAACATTGCTAATGAAATTCTGATTATGAAGGATGGCCGGATGGAAGCCATCGGTACCGTGGAAGAACTGACAGCCATGATTCAAGGCAAGGTATGGACTTGTGCGGTAGACCATAAAGAGGCCGCCGCACTGGAGTGCAGATTTCCTATTTGCAACCGAAAGGTGGAAGGGGAACAAATTCGATTACAGCTCATTGCGGATCAATCACCGGTTCCTTTAGCTATGAACGTGGAGCCAACCTTAGAGGATGTGTTTCTGTACTATTTTGGAGGAATAGAAGCATGATGATTTTAAAATACGAAATTCAAAAAATGTTCAGCAATCGAACCTCTAAAGTTGCCAACTTATTTCTGATTATTTTGCTTTGTGGTCTGTGTATCGGTTATGTCAAGGGTGTTTACTGGGTACAAGAGGATGGCACAAAAATTTATGGGATGGAGGCAATCCGGAATCAACGGGAGGCAAAATCCCCGTGGAATGGGCCGGTGACAGAAGAGGTTGTGGCAGAGGTAATCCAACAGAACACACAGATTGAACAAAATCCAGAGTACCATAATAGGTATGAATTAAATGAGAAAGGATTTGCGAAAAAGCAGGGTTTTTATGATCTTCGAGAATTAATCAATGATTTTTATCGGGAGGATTTTAATTTCTATGATTATTATATGATCAATGGATTATCACCTCAGGATGCCAAAGGATTTTATGAAAGGCGTCCCCGGTTATTCAGCCAGTGGCTGGAATCGGATGAGGTTGGTCAAGCAATTTCTCCGCAGAAAAAAGCGTATATTATGGCGCAGACGGAGGCTATGGAAACGCCGCTTTTATACAACTATGCGGATGGTTGGATCAAGATTAAGGAAATGAATGTTACCCTGTTGTTTGGTATTGTCATTGTCGTGTGCATCATTCTGGCGAATAATTTTTCCATTGAGTGCCAGACTCGGTCAGATGCCATTTACCTGACTACCCAATACGGAAAAACACGAGGAAACCGCATGAAAATTCTGGCAGGGTTTCTCGTTGCTACGGTTATGTATTGGGGAGCGATTTTGATTGCGGACGGCATTTTGCTTGCGATCTTTGGTACGGATGGCGCTTCCTCTCCCATTCAAATTGAATGGTGGAAATGTATTCATAATATATCGCAGGAACAAGCCTGGATTCTCCTATTGCTGATCGGCTATGTAGGCTGTCTGGTGATGAGTAGTATCACCATGCTGCTGTCTGCCCGATTTAAAACAGCTTTTGCTGGCATCATCATTTCCTTCTTGCTTATTATGATTCCAGCTATTTTGGGTCAAACCTTTACCAATGTACATGTCACAACTGTTTTATCCTTATGCCCTCATGCATGTATCATGGGATACAATATTTTAAAAACGTGGGGGTTATACGAAATTGGAGGAAGGATATGGACAGATATGCAAATCCTTCCGATAATTCATGGCATATTAACTCTCGTTTTGATTCCATTTACTTATGGTAGCTTTCAGAAGTATAAGGGTTAAAATTTTAACTGGATAAGAAAAATGCTGTGGGCCATGAAAACCCACAGCATTTCAGTTTGTCGATAAAGTTTTTTGCGCAAAGCGCATATTGAGATATCCAAAAAAGTTGCGGCGTGTACGTAACTTTTTTGACATTTTTCGCTTAAAAAATCGCCCTTTTAGGCTTTTTCTAAGCGCCCGGCATTCTTGGAGAGAATGCTCTTGTCGAAAAACTGTAGTTTTTCGACAGTCTCAAATGCTGTGGGCAATAAAAACCCACAGCATTTTAAATTTATGCCAGTTCAAAATCAATCAAGCCGGTCACATTAGAAGCGTTCAACAGACGCACATGGATCGGATGACCGACGATAAATTTTCGGCCGCTTCGCTTGCCGGCAAAGGTCAGTCGTTCCGCATCGAATACATAATAATCATCCTTCATCGCCTCTACTCGAATCAGGCCTTCAATGCCGCTGGACAGTTGGACAAAGATGCCGAAATTCTGGACGGAGGAGACAATGGCGTCGAACTCGTCCCCGATAAAGGCAGAAAGATAATCCGCCATATACAGCTTTTCGATGTCACGTTCGGCAGTATCTGCCGCAACCTCCCGGTTGGAGGATTGTTCCGCTCCTTCGGTGCAGTTGTCTAAATCCTCCTGCCCAAAGGTGCCGCCCTCCAGCTTACGAGCCAGCATCCGATGAACCACCAGATCTGGATACCGGCGGATCGGGGAGGTAAAGTGGAGATAAAATTTTGCCCCCAGACCATAGTGACCGATACACTCCGCAGAATACCGGGCTTTGGCCATAGACCGCAGCAGCATATTAGCCAGGACGATTTGCTCCGGATGCTGCGCAGCCTTATTTAAAATTTCCTGAAGCTGATGGGGATCATCCGGTGTTTTCATATCCATCCGATAACCAAACAGGCGGGCGAAGGAGGCAAAGGTACGCAGCTTTTCTGGGTCCGGCTTTTCATGGACACGATAAACACAGGGGACGGCAGCCTGGAACATAAATTCCGCTACGGTTTCGTTGGCAAGCAGCATAAATTCCTCGATCAGCTTTTCCGAATCCCCACGCTGCCGCTTTTCTACGCCGATGCATTTGCCATTTTCATCACAGATGATTTCGCTTTCTTCGATACCCAGTTCAATGGCGCCTCGCTGAAAGCGGAGTGCCAGCCGCTTTTTGGCAAGGCCGTTCATTTCTACCAGAGTATCCCGCAGGAAAGCGTATTCCTGACATAAAGCCAGGTCGCCCTTCAGAATGCCGTTGACCTTATTGTAGGTCATTCGGGCGCAGGAACGGATGACAGATTTTGCACAGCGGTATTTTTTTCGGTTGCCCATCTTGTCCAATTCCATGATGACAGAAAAGGCGTATCGATCTTCCTTGGGATTCAAGGAGCAGATGCCGTTAGACAGTTCCACAGGCAGCATGGGAATGACCCGGTCTGCATAATAAACAGAGGTGCCACGAATGTAAGCTTCTGTATCCAAAGCAGAATCAGGCCGGACAAAATGGGAAACATCTGCAATGTGAACGCCCAGCTCCCAGTTGCCACCAGGCAACTTTTTCAGAGAGACAGCGTCGTCGAAATCCTTGGAATGGTCGCCGTCAATGGTGAAAATGGTCTCTTCCCGCAAATCCAGGCGGCCGGTGAGATCCAGGGCTTCCTGGGAAACCATCCGGGCTTCCTCCAAAACCGCTTGGGGAAATTCCGGCCGAATATTGTTGGAATGGAGGATACCGGCAATAGCCGCTTCCATCGAGTTGCTCTTACCTAAAATCTCCCGCACCATGCCCTGAGGAATATACTGGTTTTTCCGGTCGCCGTAAAAGACGATAGAGACAGCAATCTGATCACCGGGAACGGCTCCTGCCAGCTTGCGCTTGGGGATTTCCACCTGAGGATATTTGCGGCTGTTTGGTACCATGTAATAGCGGCCTTTGTCTACCTGCAGGGTGCCGATCAGATCTTTTTTGTTCCGGGAAAGAATCCGGATTACCTCGCCTGTATCCAAAAGCTTGCCGGAGGCCTGGCGGCGCTTTTCCCGGGACACCCGGATTAAAACACGATCTCCCTCAAAAGCGCCATGGTCATTTCCCGGCGGGATGAAGATATCTTCCTGCTTGTCCGGGTTATCCGGAATGACAAAGGCAAATTTTTTTTCTGTTGCGCTGTAAATACCGCTGAGACAGCCAAAATGTTCACTTTGTGCATAAAAGTTCTTCTTGTTGCGCATAACCTTGCCTGCGTTCATTAGGTCGTCCAGGGCGGCTGTAATTTGCCGCTTGGGTACCTCGGAAAATCGTTTCAAAATCCGATCTGATTTGCAGGGTACAGATAAAAATTCGTACAAAGCCTGAGTTGAAAATTCCATAAGAGCTGGGTTCCTTTCTCCGCCAGATTCAGA
Source organism: uncultured Oscillospiraceae bacterium (assembly GCA_964605215.1). Lineage (GTDB taxonomy): Bacteria > Bacillota > Clostridia > Oscillospirales > Butyricicoccaceae > CAZSBD01. Next base: position 5,998 of record CAZSBD010000034.1, read on the forward strand.
TAAAAAAAGGAGCTATGTTTCATAGCTCCTTTTGATATGCACGATTTAGCTTGGGTTAAATAAAGAGGGTCAAAGCTTCATACCCAAAAGGTTAATTTCCAAATTCACAATAAACATTGTTTTCACTACCAATCTTATTGTATTTCATAAATGTAAATTAACAATCAATAAACGGTGCTGCGGCCATAGCTCCTGATTCCGAGAAACCACGTTCGTCGATAGAAATGAGGGGAAATAAACTCCCTAAGTTTACGAGTGTTAGAAAACCAGAACTGCGTTGTCAGCCAACCGCCTATCCAAGGAATAGAAGATGTTAAGCAAAATCAAATTTGCAAGAGTCCCATGTCTGAAAGAAATCAACCTGTGCCATTGGACTCACCCCTTTCTGTTTCTTTTATCTTATCTATATTATAACCCACTCTGTCCATATTGTCAATGCTTTTATAAAAAATCATAAAAAATACAAAAAATAATTAATTTTACTGGATAAAATAGACAAAGCCAAGTCTTGTCAAAAAAATAGATTTTTGTTATGATAACGGTAAGAAGAACAATAAAGGAGGTCAGCTTATGAAATTCAACTATTATATGCCCACCCGTATTCTGTTTGGAAGCGGCAGCGTGAATAAACTCAAGCGGGCAGGGGTTCCCGGTAAAAAGGCTCTGCTCATCACCGGCGGCACATCCACCACCCGGCTGGGTTATGTGGATCGGGTTAAAGCGGCTTTGGCGGAAGCGGGAGCAGAAACTGTGGTTTACGATAAAGTGCAGCCCAACCCGGTGTTGGAAAACGTAAAGGAATGCGCAGCTATGGCTCGGGCAGAGAGCTGTGATTTTATAGTAGGTCTGGGCGGCGGCTCTTCCATCGATACCGCTAAGGCAGCGGCTGTCCTGGCCGCCAATGAGGGAGAGCTTTGGGACTATGTCTTTGGCGGCAGCGGCAAAAAGCAGAAAATGCGCAGCCGTCCTTTGCCTATCGTAGCGATCACTACCACGGCCGGTACAGGAACAGAGGCAGATCCCTGGTTTGTTATCACCAATGGGGAGGAAAAGATCGGCTCGGGCAATGATTGGACGTTTCCCACCATTGCTGTGGTAGATCCGGACTTTATGATGACCGTTCCGCCTAAGATGACCGCTTATCAGGGCTTTGATGCTCTCTTTCATGCGGTGGAAGGTTATTTGGCCCGTATTGCCAATCCTATGGGCGATTTGTATGCCCTAGAAAGCATGCGCTTGCTGGGCCGCAGTCTGGTTCAGGCCGTGCAGAATGGACAGGATGCGCAGGCAAGAGCGGAAGTCGCTCTGGCTAATACCTTGTCCGGTTTTGTGGAGACAGCTTCATCCTGCACCTCCGAGCATGCCATTGAGCATGCCTTGAGTGCTTGCAAGCCGGCTCTGCCCCATGGAGCGGGACTGATTATGATCTCCCTGGCTTATCACAAGCGTTTTCTTTCTGTTTGCCCGGAGCGGTATGTGGAGATGGCGCGAGCCTTGGGTAAGATAGATGCCAGCCAGCCGGAGGATTTTCTCACTGTGTTGGCCGAAATGCAGAAGGACTGCGGGGTGGATGAGCTTAAGATGAGCGATTATGGCTTGGAGCCGGAAAGCTTTGTTCAGTATGCCCAGAATGCCAAGGCAACTGGCGGCGGTCTGTTCTCTCTGGATCGCCGGGAGCTGACAGAAGAAGATGTAGTAGAGATTTTGAAGGAGTCTTATCGATGAAGAGAATATTGCTTTTGACCACCGGCGGTACTATCGTCTGCCGTAAGACCAGTCAAGGCTTGCGGCCCATCCTTCAAGGGGAGGATCTGATGACGCCGGCAGTTTTAGCCGTCTGCCGACCGGAAATTGTAAGCCTGATGCAGATCGATTCCACGGATATGCGCTATCCGCAAATGTACAGGATTGCCCAGGTCATTTGGGAGCGGTCTGCGGAATATGACGGCTTTGTAATCACCCATGGTACGGATACGATGGCTTATACGGCGGCTTTTCTCAGCCGGATTTTACAGAACCTTGGCAAGCCGGTGATTCTGACCGGTTCTATGCTGCCCTTTGGCGTGGCGGATTCCGATGCGGAAGGCAATCTGACAGGGGCTATGATCTGCGCGTCTTCCGACTATCAGGGCGTGGGATTGTATGACAGCGGCAGATTGTTTTATGGCCGCCAAGTGACCAAGAGCGAGGCGGAAAAGCCGGGGGCATTTTGCAATCCCCACGGCCAGCCGGACGGCGTACTTAACCGGGAGGGGCAGCTGCAGCTGTCGGTGCTTCGCAGGCCGTCCGGCCCGGCCCGGCTGCTGTCTCAGCCATCCGGCGGTGTGATGCTGATTCGTTTAACGCCGGCTACCCAGCCTGCCCAGCTTATGGCGGATGACGGCTGCCAGGCGGTGATTCTGGAAGCGTTTGGAGCAGGAGGTATTCCGGCGACTCTTATCGGCGCAGTGGAGACGCTGATCTGCCAAGGGAAAAAGGTGTACATGAAAAGCCAATGCTGGAAGGGTGGATCAGATCTGCGCAAGTACCAGGTGGGCCACCGGGCATTGGAAATGGGCGTGGTGGATTTAGGAGAGATCACTACAGAGGACGCTTTGGCGCAAGCGCTTTGCCGGGCGTAAGATTTTGGGGGCTGTCTGAAAATGGACAGGCCCCAAAACATTTTTATTCGCTTTTTTATCAAAAAGGAGAAATCCTTAAATTTTGTAAAATCTCTTCATATTTTTCTTTGTTTTTTGCATAAAGTAGCGTATACTAGTAATGATTGAAATTTTGCGTCATTGCGGGAGGGATTTTAAATCTATGGAAAAAATGAAAGTAGCCGTTTTATTTGGCGGCGTATCCCCCGAGCATAAGGTTTCTCTGCGCTCGGCACAGTCCATTTTAAAGCATATAGATCCGGAAAAATATGAGGTTTTTCCTGTTGGCATCACAACAGATGGACTTTGGTATTATTATCAGGGAGACTATGACCGCCTGCCGGAGGATCAATGGCTGTCCGGCGCCATCAGCCGGGCGGTAATTTCTCCTGTGCCGGGAGAAGGCTTGCTGATCTTTAACGATGATGGCTGCCGCAGACAGAAGCTGGACTGCGTGTTCCCGGTTCTCCACGGGGAAAACGGCGAGGATGGTTCTATTCAAGGTCTGATGCAGTTGGCGCAGCTGCCCTGTGTCGGTCCAGGCGTGAGAGCCAGCGCCGCTTCTATGGATAAAACCCTAACTAAGCTGGTGGCAGATGAGGCTGGTGTGCGCCAGGCCGGATGGCAGCTGGTTCGTATGCAGGAATTTGAAAAAAATCCAGAAGAAATCTTACAGAAAGCAGAAGAAAAGTTTATATATCCGGTGTTTGTCAAGCCGGCAGGCACAGGATCTTCTGTCGGTGTTTCCAAGGCGGTAGATCGGGAGTCTCTGGCAAAAGCCATCCAGCAGGCCGGACAGTTTGATTCTAAGGTTCTGATAGAGGAATTTATTGACGGCCATGAGGTAGAGGTAGCGGTTCTGGGTAATCAGGAACCCATCACCTCCTGCTGTGGTGAGATTGTTGCCCATGCCGATTTTTATGATTACGAGGCTAAGTATATCTCAGACTGCGCTGAGCTTTGCATCCCCGCCCGCATTTCTCAGGAAGCGGAAAAAACGCTGCGTGCTGCTGCGGTAAAGATCTACAAGGCTTTGGACTGCAAGGGCTTATCCCGGGTGGATTTCTTTGTTACTTATAAAGGGGATGAGGTGGTCTTTAACGAGATCAATACCTTGCCGGGATTTACATCGATTTCGATGTATCCCAAATTATTCGAGCACAGCGGTATTCCTTACAGAGAGCTGATTGACCGCATCATTGTATGGACATTGGAGTAAAATTGAAACAGGGACAAACATTAAAAAAACAAGTATGGATTGCCATCGAGAGCGAGCAGGATTATGAGGGAGCAGAACCGGCCCAGATGAGCATGGTGTGCAGCGGCACCTTGTATCAGCGCAAAGGGATTTATTATATCAGCTACGAAGAAAGTGAGCTGACCGGTTTGGAAAACACCCGCACCATGCTCAAGATCCAGCCGGAGCAGGTTACCATGACCCGTTCCGGCAAATATCCCTCTCAAATGCTGTTTATAGAAAATCAGCGGCATGTGGGCCTGTATCAAACTGGATATGGTACATTGGAGATTGCGATCCATACGGCAAAAATAGAAAATGAAATAGATGAAAACGGCGGCTTCCTTTCCCTGGAATATACAATAGAGCTGGATCACCATGTAGCTGGCTACAATCGATTCAGTATTGAACTGAAAAGCAAGGAAGAGGATACCGTCCAGGTACAAGAGGAGAAAGGCCATGAATTTGATCGAACAAGCGAAACTACAGGCGAAGCAGATTATTGAGGAAGCTTATGAGGCTGCAGTGAAAAATGGTGCTCTGCCGGAGGCTCAAGTACCGGAGCCGGCAGTAGAGATCCCAAAGGATACGGCAAACGGTGATTATGCCACTTCCTTTGCTTTGCAGTGCGCCAAGGCTCTGCATATGGCGCCTTGCAAAATTGCTGAGGCTCTGGTAATTCAGACCCAGCTGGAGGGCAGCTATTTTTCTGAGATCACCATTGCCGGCCCTGGCTTTATCAATTTCCGCCTGGGCAGCCAGTGGTTTGCGGATACCATTCACACGGTGGAAAAGCTGGGTGAGGATTATGGCCGGACCAAGGTAGAGAATCCGAAGAAAATTATGGTGGAATTCGTTTCCGCCAACCCTACCGGTCCGATGCATATGGGCAACGCCCGGGGCGGCGTGTTAGGCGACTGTTTGGCTGAAGTGCTGGAATGGGCAGGCAATGATGTATGCCGAGAATTTTATATCAATGATGCTGGCAACCAGGTGGATAAGTTTGCCAGGAGCGTGGAAGCTCGCTATATTCAGGAACTGAAGGGCGAGGATGCCGTAGAGTTTCAGGAGGATTGGTACCAGGGCGGCGATATCCGGGAGCTGGCCCAAAAGCTGATTGAAAAGCACGGGGATAAGCTGCTGGAAATGTCGGCAGAGGATCGTCGCGGCGTGATCGTAGATTACGGCCTGACCACCAATATTGCCAAGATGAAATCCGATCTGGCTCGCTATAAAATCACTTACGATAACTGGTTCTCGGAAAGTACCCTTCACGACAGCGGTTATGTAAAGGAAACCGTGGACATGCTGACCGCCAAGGGCGCGACCTATGAAAAGGACGGCGCAATTTGGCTGCGCACGACTGATTTCGGCTGTGATAAGGACGATGTGTTGATGCGTGCCAACGGCTTCTACACCTATTTTGCCGCTGATATCGCTTATCATCGG
>CAZSBD010000035.1:0-11241 GCA_964605215.1 uncultured Oscillospiraceae bacterium
CTTACGAGTCTTATAACCCATAGCCGGCTTGCCCCAGGGAGTAACGGGAGAGGGACGACCGATGGGAGACTTACCTTCACCGCCACCGTGGGGGTGATCGCAGGGGTTCATAACAGAACCACGAACGGTAGGACGGATACCCATATGACGGGCGCGGCCTGCTTTACCAATCTGTACGTTGGAATGGTCGGAGTTACCTACCAGACCGATGGTTGCCTTACACTCCAGACGAATGTAACGAACCTCACCGGAGGGCAGACGAACCTGAGCCACGCCGTTTTCCTTTGCCATCAGCTGAGCAGCAACGCCAGCGGAACGAACCAGCTGAGCGCCCTTGCCGGGATACAGCTCGATGTTGTGGATGATGGTACCAACGGGGATGTTGGCGATGGGCAGACAGTTGCCAGGCTTGATATCAGCGGTTTCACTGGAAATGATCTTGTCGCCAATCTTCAGGCCTTCAGGCGCGAGAATATATTTCTTCTCGCCGTCCTCGTATTGAACCAGCGCGATGTTTGCGCTTCTGTTGGGATCGTATTCCAGAGTGAGAACTTCAGCGCTCATATCGAGCTTGTTTCTCTTGAAATCAATAATTCTGTACTTCTGCTTGTTTCCGCCGCCCTGGTGACGAACGGTGATTCTGCCATAGCTATTGCGGCCTGCGTTCTTCTTCTTGGTTTCCAGAAGAGACTTTTCAGGCTTGACCTTGGACAGACCCTTGTAAGAAAGAACTGTCATGTTTCTTCTAGACGGGGTTGTCGGGTTAAAGGTCTTTATCGGCATTTCATTCACTCCTTTAAAATAATTTTAAACACGGCTCGTTAAATAACCTGTGTACCCTGCCGCGGAAAAACCGGGGCACTGGGTTTCGGCGGCTTTCGCCGCTATATGTTACCTCTCCTTGGAAAGGTAATTATATCTTACATCATGCCGTCGAAGATCTCGATGGACTTGGAGCCTTCCTGCAAGGTTACAACTGCCTTCTTAGTAGCGGGAGTCTTACCTACATGCACGCCCATTCTCTTGTTCTTGCCAGGCAGCCTGATGGTGTTGACCTTGGCAACCTTAACACCGAAGATCTCCTCTACTGCCTTCTTGATCTCTACCTTATTGGCTGTGATCGCAACTTCGAAAACATACTTGTTATCGCCGATACCCTCCATAGAACGCTCGGTGATGACAGGCTTACGAATGACATCGTATGCGAATTTCATTATGCGTACACCTCCTCGAGTTTTGCTACGGCAGCCTTATCGATGATGAACTTATCAGCGTTCAGGATATCGTATACATTCAGGGTAGAAGCGATGGTTGTCTTCACGCCCGGGATGTTTGCTGCGGATTTCACTACATTTACGCGAACCTCGGGAGTTACTACCAGACTCTTGCCGGTACACTCAGCGTTCTTCAGAAATGCTGCGAAGGTCTTGGTCTTGATCTCGGAGAGATCCAGACCGTCTACTACGAGGATCTCGCCAGCCTGTGCCTTAGCGGACAGAGCGGACAGCATAGCCAGTCTCTTAGCCTTCTTATTCATAGAGTAGTTGTAGGATCTGGGCTTGGGGCCGAGAGCAATACCACCGTGTGTCCACTGGGGAGAACGGATGGAACCCTGTCTTGCACGGCCTGTGCCCTTCTGACGCCAGGGCTTGATGCCGCCGCCTCTAACCTCGGAACGGGTCAGAGTGCTCTGAGTGCCCTGTCTTCTGTTTGCGAGATAGTTTTTCACTGCCTCGTGGAGTACCACTGTGTTCGGCTCGATACCGAATACGGAAGCGGAGAGCTCCATTTCGCCGGTCTGCTGGCCAGCCATATTATAAACCTTTACTGTAGGCATTCGTATCTCCTCCTTCCTTTACTTTCTTGCGGAAGCCTTCTGAGGATTCTTGCTGGCAGAAGCAGCAGGACCCTTAGCAACCGGATTGTTCTTAACGGTATTCTTCAGGAATACGATACCGCCCTTGGGACCGGGAACAGCACCGCAAACTGCGATCAGATTCATCTCCGGATCAACCTTGACAACGTCCAGGTTCTGAACGGTAACCTGCTCACAGCCCATGTGACCAGGCATCATCTTGCCCTTGAAAACGCGGGAAGGATCGGAGCAAGCGCCCATAGAACCCTGATGTCTGTGCATTGGGCCAGCACCGTGGCTCATGGGGCTTCTGTGTGCGTTGTAACGCTTGATTACGCCAGCGTAACCTTTACCCTTGCTGGTGCCTGTGATATCTACACAGTCGCCTTCTGCGAAAACGTCAGCCTTTACTACATCGCCTACGTTGTAAGTGCTGCAGTCATCCAGCCTGAACTCCTTGAGATACTTCTTTACAGCGTCGCCTGCTTTTTTCAGGTGACCCTTAGCAGGCTTGTTCAGCTTGCGTTCCGCGATATCGGAATAACCCAGCTGAATGGCATTGTAACCTTCCTTGTCCTCTGTCTTCTTCTGAATGACAGCGCAGGGACCTGCTTCAATTACGGTAACCGGGATTACCTTGCCGTCGGCGTCAAAAATCTGTGTCATACCGATCTTCTTGCCGATAATTGCTTTTTTCATTTGATGTTTCCTCCTTATAGGTTATTGGTTGGCTCTTGCCAACTTGACCCGTTTCCGCCGGTCTCCCAGGGAAACTAACGGCTTATTATAACTTTATTTCGATCTCAACGCCAGCGGGCAGATCCAGGGTCATCAGAGACTCAACGGTCTTCTGGCCAGGTGTCAAGATGTCAATCAATCTCTTGTGTGTGCGGCGCTCAAACTGCTCACGGCTGTCCTTATACTTGTGAACCGCACGAAGAATTGTTACGATTTCCTTTTCTGTCGGCAGCGGGATGGGACCGGAAACCTTAGCGCCAGTGCGCTTTGCTGTATCTACGATCTTCTCAGCAGCCTGATCAATCAGCTGGTAATCATAAGCCTTTAATCTGATTCTGATTTTTTCTGTGTTAGCCATTCTTTTCCTCCTAATATTCGTACTGTCGTATCCTTTGCCTGCGACCCGTACGGAGAGAAACCGCAACCCGCCCCCGTGTATCATCATTTGGGCATAAAATTAACCGGATAAAACATCAAACTGATTTCCAAAATCCGGCCAAAATTACACAGTTGGTTCCTAAGCCGGCCTCACGGCGCAACACCGCCGCCGGTTCCGATTACAACACAGGAACGCTGCGTTACAAAAAGTTAGCAGTTGTCTCAACCGCCCGATTGTCGGACTTACTCCGCCGAAGTTACCTGCCTTAAGCAGCAATCTCCAGCATCATCGCACACCTGATCTTTCACAAGTGCATACTTATGATACAATATTTTTTCTGCAAAGTCAACAGTTTTTTTTCTGATTTTTTAGGTAAATTCCCATTTTTTCTTTCGCTTTCCGCCATCAAAAAACGGCTCCCCTCAAAGGGCAAACCGTTTTATCCGCATTTAATCTTCCTGATAAATTACCAGCAAAGCATTTTTCGATTGATCGCTGATGGTCACCCGATGATCTGTGGGCTGATACATGGTGAACCCCACCTTTTGCAGCTGCGCATCCGTTTTTTCCAAAACCTGAGTGTCCCGGGAGATCTCCATATAAACGGTATTATCCTCCGCCGCCAAAAGGGTGCCCGAAATCTCCGGCAGCTGGCCGCCCCCTACCGCCAAAGAATAGTAAGCATAGCTTTTGCCCCGGGTTACGCTATCGGGAATATCCAACAGATCATCTGTAGTGGTATAGAGAATATCCGGCGAAGGGCTCTGTGACAGTTGGGCGTCCTCGCTATCCGACGATTTTTGCGTCAATTGGCTCTGTGGATCCGAATCGCTGGCAGATACCGCCGGGGAGATGGTTCCGCCTGTGCTGCTTTTAAAAATCGTAAAATCTCCCAAAGAGCCGCTGAGAACTAAAATCACCACAGCGATCGCCGCGCCAATCAGGGTAAAGACGGGAATATGATGCTTAGGCCCGGTGTACTGCACCGTGCGCTGCCGCAAATCCTCCATCACCACTTCCATAGCGCTTTCGTGAAGCGCCTCCGGTATCTGCTCCGCCTTTATCAGAGTATCGGTCAGCTGTTTTAAAAAACTCCTATAATCCTGGCATTGGGGACAATTCGCCAAATGAGCCGCCAACTGCTTCTTTCTGTTTTCGTCCTTCAGTTCACCGTCGTACTGACAGCTGATGCTGTCGCTCCAGGCATCCGTGCAGCCGCTTTCCCGACCCATATCCTCAGCGATTTTTTTACGCGCCTCGCTGATCTGCAGACGCACCGCCATAGGCTCTGTGCGATAAACGCAAGCGATGTCTTCATATGTAAGACCGGCACATTCCCGCAAAAGCAGGGTCTTTTGATATAACACCGGCAACCGGCGCAAATACTCTAAAGCATCCCGACTAGGCGTCTCTTCCAGTCCCTCTTCCATAGAAGAGGTATGAACGTTGGGATCTCCGCAGACCTGCACAGCTATCCGAAACAGCCAAACCTGCAAACTCTCTCGCTCGGAATAAGCCGGAAACGCCTGATAAGCCTGAAGAAAAATGCTGCCCAAATAACCCCGCAGCTGTTCCTGGGTATCCGTCCAAGCCTGCAGCAAGGGATACAGCGTATCTTCCCACTGTACCATAATCCGTTCAAATGCTTCAATTTCTCCGTCCTTGGCCTGTTTGATCCATCTCTTCTTTACGGTCATATATGCCCTCCTTTCTGTACAAAGGTGATCAAATCTTCTCTTAACCGATATAGATCCTCCAATCGGTTCAGCCCGGCGATCCGTTTTTTGAATTCCTTAACGCCGGATACCCCTTTTAAATACCAGATCACATGCTTGCGGGCTTCCAGCATGGCAATGTGCTCTCCCTTATGCCGGGCCGCCATTTCCATCTGCCGCACAGCCGTATCCATCCGCTGCGTAAAGGGCGGCAAAGGAGGCAGCGGTTTTCCTGCCAAAATAGCATTGGCTCGGGAAAAAATCCATGGGTTTCCCATGGCGCCCCGGCCGATCATAGCAAAATCCGCCCCTGTCTTCTGTAGAATGCGCATTGCGTCCGCCGGCTCAAAGATATCTCCGTTGGCGATTACCGGGATTCCTGCCCGAGCTTTGATCTCCCCGATTATATCCCAATCCGCCTTACCGCTGTACATCTGGGTTCGAGTGCGGCCATGGAGACAGATAGCATCCGCGCCGCTTTCCTCCGCCATTTTCGCAAACTCCAGGCAGTTGATATGGCTTTCATCCCAACCCTTGCGAAATTTCACCGTCACTGGCACGTCTACCGCCTTTTTCACCGCTTGGATAATACGGGATGCCAAAAGGGGATTCTTCATCAAAGCGCTGCCATCCCCATTGCCTGCAATTTTAGGGGCGGGACAGCCCATATTTAAATCCAGAATATGACCGCCGGAAATTTCCAAAGCCTTTTTCGCTCCAGCCGCCATGGTAGCCGGATCGCTGCCGAATACCTGGATGCCGGCGGGGTTTTCCTTTTCTCCCAGCTCTAAAAGCCGCCGGGTCTTTTTATCCTGAAACATCAGAGCTTTGGTACTGACCATTTCCGTCACAGTGACCGCCGCGCCGTTTTCCTTGCAAATGTCCCGAAAGGCCAAATCTGTTACGCCGGCCATGGGCGCCAAAAACAAACGACCGGGAATTTCTACTGTTCCTATCTTCAACCAAAGTCTCTCCTGTGTTTTGCCATGCCGCCCAGAGAGCAGCAGATAATTTCTACAATGATAAAAACATTTTACCAAATTCCTGTTTTTATTTCAACAACAGTTCGGAAACAAAAAAGGGAATTTTCTCCTAAAATACGGAAAAACTCAGCCATTTTTACATAATAAAGTGAAAAACCAACATGAAAATGGCAAAAACGGCAGCACCTGCCCCGGCAAAGCAAAATCCTGCTTTTTTTCCCTTGAAACGCCTGGTTCCCTTCTCCCGCAAGCAGGAGGCGGCGATTCTGCAAGCTTCCGCCACCAGATCCTCTCCGGTCAGTTCGTTGTCTCCTGCAATAAAAATAGCCTGTTCAAAGCCAGTTTCCGGCCCAGGACGCAGAATTACAATCCGCTTTACCACGCCTTTCACCACTGCCACTCCCTCCTTTTTTAGTATTATATCCCTTTTCTGCCGGTCTATGCAAAAACAGCACAGGACTTCCTGTGCTGCCCTGACTGCGGAAAAGCTTTTTCGCCAATTTCCGCAGTATAGAACTTTGTTGTTTTTTCTGATTTTTGATACCTTATTAATATAGCTTATAAATTATGTTTCAATTCCAGCAGACAAACGGTTTTGTCATCCCCTGCCGGCCTATTCTGATTTGCCTGAGCCAGAATAGCCTGTACCAGTTCTTGACCCCGTTTGGGGTTTTCCGTCTCCAAAAGCTGAAGCAGCCAATGATCGTTCATCGCGTCGCAGATTCCATCTGTCACCAGCAGCACCCGGTCTCCCGCCTTCAGGGAGAAATGCATCATTTCATGTTCCCCTTCCCCGTAAAGGATGCCAAAAGGCAAACCCTTGCCGGTGACTCGGCGCACCTTATTTTGCTGACAGACATAGACAGCCGCCGAGCTGCATTTGAGCATTTCACATTCGCCGGTAAATAAATCCACGCCTACAGCATCCAAAGCCAGAAACCCCTCCTCATCGTTGCGGATGCGAATAGCCGGACTGATGGTCTTTATGGCATCCGCCAGGCTGATGCCGGTTTTCAAAAAACGTTCCAGCATCCGGATGGCAATGCTGCTGTCCTGGCGGGCCTCCTGCCCGGTACCCATGCCATCCGCCAGCAGCAAATAAGCTTTCCCATCCTCGGAGACAAAGCCGGCGCAGCAATCCCCGTTGACGGAAACACCGTCCCGGCTTTTTTCCACCTGGGCAAATACCGCCCGCAAAGGCTCCTTTTCCCGCAGCATATACCGGCTGCCCATTTCGTCCCGCACAGCCTGGGGTTTCGTCAGGGCTACCCCGGTCAAGGCAGAAAGACCGGCGGCAAAGCCTTCCCCGTCTTCTGTCAGTGCTTCCTCCAAATCCCCGGCGATCTCCAGACAAACCCGGCCAAAGGGATCTCGATAGGCCACCGCATGCTCCACCATACCAAAGGCAGAGGCATATTTGCGCAGCATGTCCTCCCAATTAGGCAAAAATTCCGGCCCAGCGCCCATAAAATTGCCAATTTGCCGCAGCACACCGGTCAAGCCAGCGTATTGCTCTGCCACCAGGCCTTTATTTTCCTGCATCCGCTCCTGATACTGCTGTCTCTGCCGCAGCGCCCGGTAGCTTTCATTGGCTGCTGCCAAAAAGTCAGAAAAATGTATGCACCGAGCGCCAAAATGGGCAGGAAAATCCTCTGGCTTGAAAGCGCCCTCGTCCCACAGACCGGCAGAAGCGTCATTCAAAGCGTTGAGGGTGGAAACATACTCCTTTTCCCAGCAAATATGAGCCAGCTCACATTTTTTGCACACCTTGTCTGCCGTCCGGCGGTAAATATCCCCTACGCATTCCTCCGGTAGTCCCCGCCGTTTTTGCAAAGAACCGATGACCCCTAAATACATCTCATAAAAAGCACGGGAAGCTTCTAAAATATAATTTTTCGCGGTTTTTCGTACCTTGCGCACGTATTCCGCCGTGTGGGGATGGGGCGTTGCCAAATATTCCCGTATCCACAGCCAGATTCCCTCAGGCAGCACCAGAAATAAGGTTACTGTCACCAGACATTCGCTGAGAACAGAAAAATAATCCGTATTTTCGATGCCCAGCAAAGAGGCGGTGGCAGTAGCGATTAAAAAGCCGCATGAAAATACCAGCCGTCCGTTTTTATGAAAGACGCCACCGATCATAGCCGCAAAGCCGTAAATACAGGTAAAAAACATACCGCTGCCTTGGGCGGCATCCATGGTGATTCCCATAGCCACGCCGGCAGCCGCGCCGCCGGTATGGCCGGTGATATAAGCCGCCGCCATCACAAACAGCAAAGCCAGTACCCGGGCGGGATGCAGGAGATTAAACCATGTAATGGAATAGGCGGCAATCAGCAGAGTGGCTGCCAGCACCAAAAGGCCGCTGATTTTAAGAGATTTTTCCTCTCCGCTTTTTTCCAAGGCTAAAATGTAAAAGTAGGAGGAGCCGAAAATGATGGCGCCGCAGCACAGGAAGGATAGCACCGCTCCCGAACTTTCCCACTGGGTAAAGGGCGCATAGGTAATCATGCCGGCAAACATACCGGTCAGGGGCAAAAAAATCCGGCTTCTATGGCTGAGCTGCTCCGCAAAAATATGGCCGATTGCCACAGTCAGCAGCGCCGCGCCGCCGCTGCTCAAGCCGGAGGTTCCGGTTCCCAGCAAGATATAACCGAAAAAAGCGCCGATGGCCGAAGCAAAGCCATTGCCCAGATAACAGGCTGCCGCCACAAAGCTGATGCCAAAAGGCGCATAGGTATCCAGAATCTGTCCCCGGCACAAAATTGCGGTCACTGCAAAGCAGAACAGACTGTCCGTTGCCGCCTGCATCCGCCCTGTGGCCCGAAAAAGGCGCAGCCCTTCCGCAGCCTTTCCCAAAAGTGCATAGGTCTTCCGTTCCATCTTCTGCCTGTCCATTTTGCATCCTCCTGCTCTGGTTTTTTCCTGATTATACCAGCCTGTCAGGGGATTTTTTTGTTGGGAAATGGTCCCAGCCCTTTTCTTTTCTATTTTTTTCTCGTTCTCCTGCCGGGATGCGAAAAAATTGCTGCTTTTTTCTCTCTGAAATACGTATCCCGGCATGATTCCCGCCGAAAAAGGTTGACAAATCCTGCGAAGAGTTTTACACTATAACTGAATTAAATGATAACACCCGGTAGGTAAGGCTACCACAGGGATACGGGTTGCTGCCGCGGAATAGTGGAGACACTATGAGAAGGTCAGCAGGTGATGTCGAATACAAGGCATCACTTAATGCAATTTCATCGCCCTGTGACGCTAAAGCTTGTACGGTGACTGGCATTGCATGCTCTTTTCATGCTTCCTTTGTCGCCCCTATCGGCTGTGACAAAGGTTTTTTATTTTTCAGGAAAAGAGTGTGAGCCCTATGATCAAGTATTATAAGACGGATGACAACGTGATCCGGGAGCTCCCCCAGATGGAAGACGGCGTTTGGATTCAAATGACCCATCCCAGTATGGAGGAAAGCCGGAACATTGCAGAAAAATTTGACATAGACCTTGCCGACCTGCGAGCCGCTTTGGACGATGAGGAAAGCTCCCGTGTAGAGCTGGAAAACGGATACACCCTGATCCTGGTGGATATCCCTACCCGGGAAATCCGAAATGAGCGCAACACCTACACCACCATCCCTCTGGGCATCCTTCTCTGCCAGGAATATATCATCACTGTATGCGCCGAGGATACCCCTGTTCTCAGCTACTTTACCGAGCGGCGGGTGCGGGAATTCAGCACAAAAAAACGGATGCGTTTTATTTATCAGATCTTGCTGCGCATTTGCGGTCTGTACCAGTCCTATCTGCGGTTCATTGAAAAAAAACGGCAGGAAATCGAGGAAAAAGTCAACGATAACAGCCAGGATCCGGACCTGATCGGTCTTCACGAGCTGGAATCCACTCTGGTTTACTTTGCCACCTCTCTGCGGGCCAACGGCGCTGTCCTGGATCGCCTAACCCGTTATACCCGTCTTAAGCAGTATCCAGACGATCGGGAGCTTCTGGACGATGTCATGGTCGAAAACCGGCAGGCCATTGAAATGACAGGAATTTATCGGGATATCATCAATGGTACCAGCAACCTGCTGGCCACTATCATCAACAACCGTCTGAACAACGTGATGAAGGTTCTGACCTCCATCACCCTGGTTATGGCATTCCCTACCGTCATCTCCGGCTTCTTTGGCATGAATGTCAGCTCCAGTTGGATGCCCTTTTCCAGCACCCCTCATGGCTTTGCCATTATCTGCGCCATGACGGTTATCATCTGCGCCATTACCATGTTTATTCTCAAGCATAAGAAAATGTTATGAAGTGACTTCCCCGGAACCTTTCCCGTTCCGGGGCTTTTCTTTTGGCAGCAAAAATACATTAATCTGGGCGCCAAAAAGCAGCAGTACGCTGGTTAAATTAAGCCAAACCACCAGCATGACAGCAGCGCTGACAGAGCCGTAAAGCAGGGAATAACGGGCAATCCGATCCATATAAAAGGAAAATAAGATGGTTGCCCCGCCCCAAGCCAGCATGCAAAAGACGGTTCCGGGCAGCGCCTGCCGCAGCTTAAACTCTCCCCCCGGCAAAAAATGATATAAATGGAGTACAAAGAAAAAGCCCAATGCCATCGGTACGGCGAAACGGCCTACCTCCATCACCGTCAGCAGCCCTTGGGTTATGCTGGTAAACCGCTCCAACAGCGTCAGGAAAAACCGGCCGCAAACGATCAAGCCGAAATTCAGCAGAATGAGCACCATAAAGACCAAGGTGAAAATACCGGATTGCCGAAAATCATGCCAGAGCTTTCGCCGCCTGGTTCGCCCGTAGATGCGGCGGATATGAAAGCCTAAAACGTGAAACGCCCGGGTCAGGGAATACAGGGTCATAGCGCCGCCCAGGAACAGGGGCATAGAGCCAGGCATGCTGTAAAGATAGATGCTGTATTCTGATAAAAGACTCTGAATCTGCTCAGGCAGCCACTGAGCCATTTGCTGAATCAGGCTTCCTTCTTCCCCTCCGATCAGGGAAAAGGCTCCCACCAAAAACATCAAAAAGGGGAAAAACGCAAACAGCAAGTAATAGGTCAGCTCAGCGGCGCTGCCCCACAGCCGGTTTAAAAAACACAGCTCTATCAGCTTTTTGATTTTTTTCAAACCCTGTTTTCTCATGATTCTTCCTCATTTCTTTGGAAAGGATTTTGTATGCTATCAGATTTCACTTGTTTTTTCTCCGACTACCGGCCGGAAAAACTGCCGGACGGCGGCCAAAACAGACTCTCCCCGGGTTCAAGCCAAAGCCAGATTAACGCGCACCCTGCGGAACGCCTACACCGTTCAGTATGCCCGAAAGCATGGCAAAACCATCATCACCTTGGGAGATTCCTTGCTGTCACTGTTTGCGTGAAAAGAAAAAGCAGGCAAATGCCTGCTTTTCAGATTCTTAATGAAATTCTTCGCACCGCAACGCGATTGCAATTTGAAAAATGCTGTTCGTTACGCAGTTTTCCACGGTTCCTTAGCAGACCTTAACAGTCCAGCCCATGTCGTCTTCCAACTTGCCCCACTGGATGCCGGTCAGGGTG
>CAZSBD010000036.1:0-11134 GCA_964605215.1 uncultured Oscillospiraceae bacterium
GTTGGTCATCCGCTCTCGCCTCCATTTCCTCTTTCATCTGCTCATAAACCGCATCCGGGATCTGACAGGAAAACCCTCGCTCCAAGGCTCGCTGCTTTCTGGCTTTTTCCAGGCACTCCGCCTTAGGGCAGACATAAGCGCCCCGACCCGGCTTTTTTCCCCGGAAATCCAAGGAGATCTCGCCTTCGGGAGAACGCACCACCCGAATCAGTTCCCTTTTCGGAAACATGGTACGGCAGCCTACACACTGCCGCATGGGTATTTTTTTCTTTTGCATCCAATCCCCCTCTTATCAGCTTATTCGTCACCAAAAATATCTGTCAAAACATCATCTGTAGAGATATCTGTCTGGATTGCAGGCAAAGGTATATCCTCTGGAATCTCTTCTGCAGCTGCTTCTTGCGCCGTTTCAAACTGCGCAGTCTGTTCCTCTCCTGCTGTGGGTTGTAGCGCTGTCTCTTCCGGTTCTTCCATTTCTTCCTCACCGGCCTGAGATTCCGGCGCAATATCAATCTTGCAGCCGGTCAGCTTTGCCGCCAGGCGGGCGTTCTGACCTTCCTTGCCAATCGCCAAGGAAAGCTGATCGTCCGGTACAATGATCCGGCAGCTCTTATTATCTGCAGAAGTTCTGGCAGAGATTACATCCGCAGGAGATAATGCCGCCGCTACATATTCCGCCATATCGTCAGAATACTTGATGATATCAATCTTCTCACCGGATAGCTCATCGACAATATTGCCTACCCGGGCGCCTCTGGGGCCAACGCATGCGCCGATGGGATCTACATTTCCATCGTTAGATTTCACGGCGATTTTGGTGCGGTTGCCAGCCTCACGGGCAATGGACATGACCTCGACTGTGCCGTCATGAATCTCCGGTACTTCCAGTTCAAACAATCTCTTAACCAAGCCGGGATGTGTCCGGGAGATCAGCACCTGAGGACCACGGTTGCCCTTACGTACTTCCACTACATAAACCTTGATCCGGTCACCTTCTGACAGCTGCTCGCTCTTTACCTGTTCGTTCTGGGTCAGCACCGCTTCGGTCTTTTCTCCTTCGCTGGTGATATCCAGGATGATATTGCCATTTCTGGGATCAATCCGATTGATAACAGCGGTCAGGATCTCATGCTCCTTGGAGCTGAACTCGTTTAAAACCATACCCCGTTCTGCTTCCCGGATGCCCTGGATGATGACCTGCTTGGCTGTCTGAGCGGCAATCCGGCCAAACTGCTTGGTGGGGATCTCATATTTAATGACACTGCCCAACGAGACGCGCTTTGCTACCTCTCTGGCATCTTGCAAAGAAACCTGAGTCAGGGGATCCTCTACCTCAGATACCACGTTTTTCTTGACAAACATCCGAATATTTTTCTTTTCCTTGTCTGCCTCTATTTCAACGTTGTCTGCCACTCCTACATTATGATCCTTTTTATAGGCCGTCAGCAATGCCTGACAGACACGGTCCAGCATATAATCCACCGGAATTCCTTTTTCCTTTTCCAGCTGCTCCAGCGCTCCAAAAAACTCTGCGTTCATTTTTTTCAACCACTCCTTATACTAAAACACAACGGCTGTCCGAACAGAGGCTACATCCTCCGGTTCACAAACCCGCAGGCCCTCATCGGTCTCCACGGTCACATAGCCGTCCTCATATCCCTTTAAAATACCTTCTATGGTTTTCACGCCATCTATGGCCCGATAAAACTTAACAACCACGGGGCTATCCATAAACTGGGCAAAATGCTCCGGTCTTTTCAGCCGCCGTTCCAAACCGGCAGAGGAAACACACAGCGTATAGGCAGGCAGAGAAGCAAATTCCGGCCGATCCAGCATGGGATCCAAGCCGCGGCTCAACTTTTCACAATCGTCGATATCCACGCCTTCCGCCTTGTCAATATAGACTGTCAGCATATACTGGCCGCCTTCTTTTTCAAATTCTACGTCCCAAAGAACAGCACCCAGCTCCTGTACTAAGGGCTGCGCCATCTGTGTCACCCGTCGGATCAATTCTTTCCCCTGCATAATTTCCTCCTCATTTCGGTTTTTGCCACAAGCAATAAGAAAGAGTGGGCAATGCCCACTCTTGCTAAACTCCACTAAAAGATAATACAAAAATTATATCACCCTTTGCCTGAATTTGCAAGTCTCTCCCATGATTTTTTTCAAGAATTCAGAGAGCCTACAGCTTTCGATCAAAGGTTTTGGGATCGGGGCCAAATCGATTTTCCCCCGGGGTGCTGTCCAACAGCAGAAAAATCAGTAAAATAATCCAGCCCACCGCTGGGATAAAAGACAACAGGAAAAAGGCGCCGCTTCGGTTGGAGTCATGGAGCCGCCGCATAATCATAGCGATTTGCGGCACAATAAAGGCCAGGCTGTAAATACTGATGAGCAAATCTGCCACCTGGCTTTTCCCTGCCCAAAAAGACAGCACCAATACGATCAAATAACTGACCAGCGAGGCCATCCAAAAATCCCGCCGCCGGGTTCGGCCTGTAAAACACAGTCCCTTTTTCCACATCAAAATATAAGAATTCATACTTCCTCATATCAAAAAAGGATTGCAGGCAGCTGCAATCCTTTTTTTAGTCATAATACAAAATTATACCAGCTCGATAATTGCCATCTCAGCGCAGTCACCGCGGCGGGGACCGGTCTTGATGATTCTGGTATAACCACCATTTCTGGATTCATACTTGGGAGCCAGTTCACTGAACACCTTTGTCACTACATCTTCCTTGGTGATAAATGCCAGCGCCTGACGGCGGGATGCTAGAGTATTCTTCTTGCCCAAGGTGATCATCTTCTCAGCCAGGGGACGAACTTCCTTAGCTCTTGCTACTGTGGTTTCGATTCTGCCATTCTCCAGCAGATAGGTAACCATCGCTCTGAGCATAGCCATTCTCTGGTCACTCGCTCTTCCGAGCTTGCGATTTGAAGCCATTCCAATATACCTCCTAGTTCAGATTTTATCTGATTTCTATCAATCTATCAGCCGTGTACCGACTGGGGCATCATTTCCTTAATCACCTTAGCAGCCCATCTGTTACGCTGCCACCTAACGATGCGATCAGGGAAATGAGGCTCAAGGAAATGTGTCTGAGGTCTTTCGACCTCAAACCACATATCAATAATTCTAATCTTCGTTCTTTGCCAGGCCCAGGCCCATCGCTTCCAGCTTATTGATAACTTCTTCCAATGATTTCCGGCCCAGATTGCGGACCTTCATCATATCGTCCTCAGAAGTATTGATTAAGTCTTCCACGGTGTTAATGCCTGCACGCTTGAGGCAGTTGAAGGAACGAACGGACAGATCCAGCTCTTCAATGGTCATTTCCAGAACCTTATCATGCTGGACTTCGGCCTTTTCAACTACCGTCGATTTTGCGCCGATCTCCTCAGACAGGTCTACAAACAGGGACAGGTGATCGGTCAGCACCTTTGCGCCCAAGGACACAGCGTCCTTTGCCGCAATGGTACGATCTGTCCAGATCTCCAGCGTCAGCTTGTCATAATCTGTCATGTTGCCTACCCGGGTATTTTCTACCGTATAATTCACCTTGTATACCGGTGTATAGATAGAATCTACCGGAATTACACCGATTGCGGTCTGATACTGCTTATTCCGTTCTGCCGGCACATAACCTCTGCCATTAGCCAGAGTAATTTCCATAGAAAGGCGAGCATCGCTCATCAGCGTTGCAATGTGAAGATCCGGATTTAAGATTTCCACTTCTCCGTCTGCATGGATATCGCCGGCTGTAACAACACCTTCGCCTGCGGCTTCAATGTAAACGGTCTTGGGGCCGTCGCAATGGAGTCTGGCAATGATGCCTTTTACGTTCAGTACGATTTCGGTTACGTCTTCTTTCACACCAGGAATGGTGGAAAATTCATGCTGTACGCCTGCTATCTTGATGCTGGTCGCGGCGGTTCCCGGAAGGGAGGACAGAAGAATTCGGCGAAGAGAGTTTCCTAACGTTGTGCCATAGCCTCTCTCCAGGGGCTCCACGACAAATTTGCCGTAGGAACCATCCTCTTCGAGGACTTCACAATCAATACGTGGCTTTTCGATTTCAATCATTATTATGATACCCTCCTTATTCTTCGACAAAAATACAATGGTTGGATAAAAACCAAGCTGTATGAGGGTGCCTATTACTTAGAATAAAGCTCGACGATAAGATGTTCCTCTACATCATAATCGATGTCATCTCTTGCAGGCGCAGCAATAACCTTTGCCTCAAAAGAATCCTTGGCCTTTTCAAGCCACTTGGGGGTAGTGATAGAACCATTCTGCTCCAGCAGAGACTTGAACTTCTCACTGGAACGGCTCTTTTCGCAAACTGCGATCACATCGCCAACCTTTACCTGGTAAGAGGGGATGTTCATTCTCTTGCCGTTAACGGTGAAGTGCGCGTGGGAAACCAACTGTCTTGCCTCACGTCTGGTGTTCG
This sequence comes from uncultured Oscillospiraceae bacterium, assembly GCA_964605215.1. GTDB lineage: Bacteria > Bacillota > Clostridia > Oscillospirales > Butyricicoccaceae > CAZSBD01. The sequence goes on from CAZSBD010000036.1 coordinate 4,461, forward strand.
CAAAGCCCAGTCTGAATACTACGTTATCCATTCTGCTCTCCAGCATGGACAGCAGATTTTCACCGGTCACGCCGCTCTTAGCGGATGCCTTCTCGTAGTACTTTCTGAACTGCTTCTCCAGAACGCCGTAAATAAATTTAACCTTCTGCTTCTCATTGAGCTGCATACCGTACTCGGACTGCTTTCTTCTTGCAGGCTTGGGGTTTCTCTTTGTTTCCTTGGAATAACCCAGAACTGCAGGAGAAAGACCAAGTGTCTTACATCTCTTGAGAACAGGCTGTGTATTCTTTGCCATAGGTGCAATCCTCCTTCAAGTATTAGACTCTTCTTCTCTTGGGCGGGCGGCAACCGTTGTGCGGGATGGGAGTTACATCCTTAATCATAGTAACTTCCAGACCTGCTGCCTGCAGGGCACGGATTGCTGCTTCACGTCCGGAGCCAGGGCCCTTAACGTAAACTTCAACGGTCTTCAGACCATGCTCCATCGCTGCCTTTGCTGCGGTTTCCGCTGCGGTCTGCGCTGCAAAGGGAGTAGACTTTCTGGAACCTCTGAAACCCATTTCACCAGCGGATGCCCAGGAAATTGCGTTGCCGTGGAGATCGCTGATGGTTACGATGGTGTTATTAAAGGAGGAACGGATATGAGCCGCGCCCTTTTCAATGTTCTTACGCTCACGGCGCTTTGTTCTTACAGCGCCCTTTTTCTGAACTGCCTTAGCCAATTTACGTCCCCTCCTTACTTCTTCTTATTCGCGATGGTCTTCTTGGGACCCTTGCGCGTACGTGCGTTGGTCTTGGTTCTCTGACCTCTTACGGGCAGGCCGCGTCTGTGACGCAGACCGCGATAACAACCGATTTCTGTCAGTCTCTTAATGTTCAGACCAACTTCACGACGCAGGTCACCTTCTACCGTGTAATCGTTCTCGATTACCTCACGAAGCTTTGCTGCTTCATCGTCTGTCAGATCCTTAACTCTTGTATCCGGGTTTACACCGGTCTTCTTCAAAATGTCGTTAGATAACTTTCTGCCGATACCGTAAATATATGTGAGGCCGATCTCGACTCTCTTTTCACGCGGCAGGTCAACTCCGGCAATACGTGCCATTTAGCAATGCACCTCCTGCTTTATAAGTTCGGGCTTAACCCTGCTTCTGCTTATGCTTCGGGTTCTCGCAAATAACCATTACGCGACCCTTGCGGCGAATAACTTTGCACTTTTCGCAAATTGGTTTTACTGATGGTCTTACTTTCATGGTAAAAAACCTCCATTCCTTGTGATGGATCGATTATTTAGATCTCCAGGTGATTCTGCCCCGGGTCAGATCATAGGGTGACATCTGGACAGTAACCTTATCACCCGGTAAAATTTTAATAAAGTTCATTCTGAGCTTGCCGGAAATGTGAGCCAAGATCTTATGGCCGTTGGGCAGCTCAACCTGAAACATGGCATTGGGCAGCGCCTCTATGACGGTACCTTCCAGTTCGATTACATCATCTTTTGCCAAATCAAATACCTCCCTCGTCAATCAGCGGTTCCTCACCCGGTATCCGGGAAAGGGCTTTCTTGATGTCGCTTCCGTTCAACTTTCCTGTGGTGTTCAGCTTTTCCGCCAGTTCCGAATCCAGAGAGCATATATATTGTACATGCTTGCGATTTTTCTTTTTCGCTTCTCCGATGCGACGGTTTTTTCCGTTCACCAGGTACAGAAACCAAGGATCTTCATCCACCACGATGAAGCATTCTCCCGCATCCCTGCCCCGGAGCGACTTTACAATATCGGATCTGTGGACTTCCATTAAAGTACCTCGCCATCCACGGCTGTTAGGATCTCTGGTTCACCATCCGTGATCAGGACCGTGTTTTCGTAATGGGAGGATAAGGAGCCATCCCTGGTTTTAACAGTCCAGCCATTTTCCATGACTTTGACATCATAGCCTCCGACATTGACCATTGGCTCAATTGCGAGTGTCATTCCTCTTCGTAATCTGACTCCATGCCCCGGCTGCCCAAAATTGGGAATCTCGGGAGATTCATGGAGGTTTGCCCCAACGCCGTGACCCACATAGTCTCTTACCACGGAGAATCCGTGGGCTTCCACATATTCCTGGATAGCGTGGGAAATGTCCGATAAACGGCAGCCTTCCTTGGCGTACCGGATACCTTCATAGAAGCTCTGCCGCGTTACATCAATGAGCTTTTTCGCTTCCTCGGAGATCTCTCCGCAGGGGATGGAAATTGCACAGTCTCCCGTGAACCCATTTTTCATCGCGCCAACGTCCAACTTGACAATATCGCCTTCGTGAACCTTGCGTTTGAAAGAGGGGATGCCGTGGATAACTTCATCATTGAGGGAAATACAAGCGCTGGCCGGGAAGCCGCCGTAGCCTAAAAATGTAGGCTTGGCGCCCTCCGCCAAAATCGCTTCATGCACGGCCTGGTTGATTTCCCCAGTGGTAACGCCCGGCTTTACAGCACGCACTGCCGCAACTCGGGAAAGTGCGGTAATGCGTCCTGCTTCTCTCATAAGCTCGATCTCATGAGCAGATTTGATCTTAATCATCGCTAGATACCCAGAGCCTCACAAGCCAATGTGAAGGTGGTATCCACATCCTTGGTATTATCAATGCTCTTTAAAATGCCCTTATCACCATAGAAGGTTTTTAAAGGCTCGGTCTGCTCGTGATAGGTTGCCAGACGGTCTCTGACAACTTCGATCGCGTCGTCCTTTCTGGTTACCAGTTCATCGCCGCATACATCACAAATACCAGCCTTCTTAGGCGGCATGCTCTCGACGTGGTAGGTTGCGCCGCACTTGAGGCAGACCCGTCTGCCGCTCAGCCGCTTTTCAATCTGCTCGTCAGGAATCTCCAAGCTCAGCACACAGTCGATGGTGCTAATCTCATCCAGAGCTTCTGCCTGAGGAATGGTTCTCGGGAAACCATCCAGAATGAAACCATTCTGGCAATCCTCTGCCTGAATCCGCTCCTTGAGCATACCGATAACTACCGCATCCGGTACCAGCTGTCCCTTGTCCATGTACGCCTTGGCGTCACGGCCCAGAGGGGTATCGTTTTTGATGGCCTCCCGCAGGATATTACCTGTGGAAACAGAGGGGATGCCCATCTTTTCTACCAGGCGAGCAGCTAAGGTACCCTTACCTGCGCCCGGTGCGCCTAAAAGAATCAATTTCATAACCGCTGTCTCCTATTCTTTAGTCCAGAAAACCTTTATAATGACGCATCATCATCTGGGCTTCGATCGCCTTGACTGTCTCCAGAGCAACACCGATTACGATCAGTACAGAGGTACCGCCGATGGCAACGCTCTTCAGGCTTTCTGCTGCGGCGCCTACAATCAAAGGCAGGATAGCAACGACAGCCAGATACAAAGCACCCATAAAGGTGATCTTTGTCAGAGACCGGGTAATAAAGTCACTGGTGGGACGACCTGGACGGAAGCCAGGGATGTAACCACCATTCTTCCGCAGATTGTTGGCAATCTCAACGGGGTTGAACTGGATGGCAGCATAGAAATAGCTGAATCCCAGAATCAACAGGAAATAGAGAATGATATACAGCGGACTGTCAGAAGAAAATGCGCTAATGAAACTCTCCGCAAAACTGCCGGGCTGGGGGTTTGCAATCAAACCGATGGTGCTGGGCAGCTGGAGAATGGAAGATGCAAAGATCAAAGGCATAACGCCGGAAGCGGCAACCTTGATCGGAATGTGGGAAGACTGACCGCCGTACATCTTGCGGCCAACCACTCTCTTTGCATACTGAACCGGGATTCTCCGCTCTGCATTGTACATAAATACAATGAAAACAACCAGTGCCAGAGAAATGATGATCATGGCGATTACGATACCGTAATACTTGCCGCCCTGCTTAAAGAGGGACCACAAAGCCTGGAACATCTCCGGTCCGCGGGAAATAATACCGGCAAACAAGATAATAGAAATACCGTTGCCGAGACCATGTTCGGTGATATGCTCACCCAGCCACATGATCATAGCTGTGCCGGCTGTAAAGGTCACAACAATTACAAAACCAGCCCAAAAGCTTGTGTCTGTCAATATCTGCTGGCTTCTCAGCAGAACATAGAAGGAATAGCCCTGTAAAAGACCCAGGCCAACGCCCAGATAACGTGTCCATTTGCTAAGCTTTTCCCGGCCCTCTTCGCCGCCTTCCTTCGCCAGCCGCTCCAGTGCCGGAATGGCAACTGTCAACAGCTGAATAATGATCTGCGCATTAATATAGGGCGTAATGGACATCGCAAATAAGGTTGCATTAGACAGACCGCCGCCGGTAAAGATGTTGATAAAGCCTAACATCGTGTTGCCGGCATCCCCTGCAAAGTACTGCTGCAGGAGTCCTACGTCAATAAAGGGGACAGGAATGGATGCACCTAAACGGAACACGACCAGAATCAGCGCGATATAAATCAGCTTTTTCTTTAGTTCCGGAATACGCCAAGCGTTTTTTAAGGTCTCCAGCATCCTATACCACCTCTGCTGTGCCGCCTGCCGCTTCAATTTTCTGCTTAGCAGATTCAGAGAATGCCGCAGCCTTTACGGTCAGCTTCTTGGTCAGCTCGCCATTGCCAAGAATCTTTACACCGTCCTGGATTTTAGAAATTACACCAGCCTCCAGAAGTGCCTGAGCGGTAACTTCTGCGCCGTCCTCAAACTTGTTCAATGCCGCTACGTTAACTGCGATGATCTCCTTAGCGAAAATGTTGTGGAAACCACGCTTAGGCAGACGACGTGCCAGAGGCATCTGGCCGCCTTCAAAGCCCGGACGTACACCGCCGCCGGAACGAGCCCACTGACCCTTATGTCCGCGGCCTGCAGTCTTACCGTTACCGGAACCAGCGCCCCGGCCCTTACGGTAGTTTTCCTGTGTAGAGCCCTCTGCCGGTCTTAAATCCTGAAGCTTCATCGTTCTACACCTCCTTATTCAGCTGCTTCGACTTCCAGAAGATAGCCGATTTTTGCGATCTTACCCTGAGTCTGAGCATTGTCAGGCTGAATGGTTACATCGTTGATTTTCTTAAGCCCTAATGCATGAGCTGTGGCAATATGCTTTGCAATTCTGCCGTTCAAGCTCTTTACCAGGGTAATTTTCAGGTTTGCCATGAACTACCCCTCCTTACAGTTCTTCCACAGACTTGCCGCGAATCGCTGCAACCTGCGCTGCGTCACGCAGCTCCTTCAGGCCTTCGATGGTCGCGGAAACTACGTTCTGCGGATTGTTGGAACGCAGGCACTTGGTACGGATATCCTTGATACCTGCAGCTTCTACCACTGCACGAACCGGGCCGCCGGCGATTACACCGGTACCGGGAGCGGCAGGCTTCAGCAAAACGGTACCTGCACCGAAGCGACCGATCACTTCGTGAGGGATCGTCGTACCCTTCAGAGATACCTTAATCAGATTTTTCTTTGCGTCCTCAATACCCTTACGGATTGCGTCCGGAACTTCGGAGGCCTTGCCCAGACCAAAACCTACGGTACCCTTTCCGTCGCCTACTACAACCAGTGCAGCAAACTTGAAAATACGGCCACCCTTTACGGTCTTGGATACACGATTCAGAGCAACGACTTTCTCCTGAAACTCAGGAGCTTCTGTTGCTTTTTCAAACTTTCCAGCCATGTAATAACCTCCTCCCGACTAAAACTTCAGGCCGCCCTCACGGGCGCCTTCTGCGAGTTCTTTTACCCGGCCATGGTACTGATAACCGCCGCGGTCAAAAACCACTTCCTCAATACCCTTAGCCTTTGCACGCTCAGCAACAATCTGGCCAATCTTCTTAGCCGCTTCCTTATTGCCGCCGTATTCGGTAAAGCTCTTCTCCGTGGTGGATGCGGAAACCAGTGTTACACCGTTTACATCATCAATTACCTGAGCAAAAATGTTTTTTGCGCTCTTGAAAACATCAAGACGCGGACGAGCCGGCGTACCGGAAACTGCGCCACGCACTCTCTTATGACGTCTAAGACGCTGCTTATTTGAGTCTTTCTTTGAAACCATTTAGGCACACCTTCCTTTACTACTTCTTCTTTGCGCCGGTCTTGCCTTCCTTGCGGCGGATATGTTCGTCAGCATACTTGATGCCCTTGCCCTTGTAAGGCTCCGGCGGTCTCTTCTCACGAACTTCTGCAGCAAACTGGCCAACCTTCTGCTTATCAGGACCGGAAATTACGATGGTGTTGGCGTTAGGCGCATCAATCGTAATTCCATCAACCTCAGAAACAACTACCTGATGGGAGTAACCCAGGTTCATAATCAGGTCCTTGCCCTGCTTCTGTACTCTGTAGCCGACACCGTTTACCTCCAGAGTCTTGGAGTAACCCTCGGTTACGCCAATGACCATGTTGTTAATCAGGCTGCGGGTCAGACCGTGCAGAGCGCGGTTCGTTTTTTCATCGTTGGGACGAGTTACGGTGATCACACCAGCGTCTACAGCAACCTGCATATTCGGGTGCAGCTCACGTGTCAGTGTGCCCTTTGCGCCCTTCACAGTGATTACGTTGCCGTCCAGCTTAACGTCAACGCCGGCAGGTACTGTAATAGGCATTCTACCAATTCTAGACATATCTCAGTACCTCCTTACCAAATAAATGCCAGGACTTCACCGCCGACATTCAGCTCTCTTGCCTTCTTGTCGGTCA
>CAZSBD010000037.1:0-1445 GCA_964605215.1 uncultured Oscillospiraceae bacterium
AAGCTGTATCCGGAAGCTAAGGTTCTGTATATGGAAAAAAACTACCGCTCTCAGCCGGATATCGTGGCCCGGGCAGATCGTTTTATTGGACAGAACCGCAGCCGCTATCAAAAGCATATGACGGCCCAGCGGCCCGCCGGGCCAGGTCTGCCTGTTCAGCGGATAGATTTTTCCGACAGCAGTCAGCAGTATCATTGGCTGTTGGAACAGGCTAGGAATCCGGGGGAGCAGACTGCGATTCTTTACCGCAATCACGATAGTGCCCTGCCGCTGATCGACCTTTTGGAGCGGGAAAGACTGCCCTATCAGCTGCGGGAAAGTAACACCTTGTTCTTCTCTCATTTCGCGGTGCAGGATATTTTAGCCATTTTACGTTTTGCCCGTCACCAGGATGATGGAGCGCTGTTCCGGCGAATCTATTATAAAATGGGCTGTGCCATCCGAAAAGTGGATATGGAACGAGCGATGCGTACCTTTCGCGGCGGCAGTCTGCTGGAAGCGGTTCGGGATCTGCCAGGGACAGAAAAATGGAAGGCGGATAAGCTGAACGATCTGATTTCCAGCTTAAATCAGCTGAAAAATCTGCCCATGCCCCAGGCTCTTCGCAGTATTTTACAGGATTTGTCCTATCAGGAATATTTTTATCAGCGCAGTGATGATGATAATCGTTTGCGTATTTTGCGAGCCTTGGCCAATCAAAATCGGGAGCAGGACGCTTTTTTACAAAGACTGCATCAATTACAGGAGATTGTGAAAAAAGGATCGCAGGATTCTCATTTCATCCTTTCCACTATGCACGCCAGCAAGGGCTTGGAATTTGATCGTGTCATTTTGCTGGATGTACGGGACGGCATTTTGCCTACGGTAGAAGAGCCAGTTTTTGGCGGCCAGCTGACAAAGGAAGATCGGGAGCTGCTGGAAGAAGAGCGGCGGCTGTTTTATGTGGCAGTGACCCGGGCCAAGGACAAGCTGGAGATTCTTCGCTGCCGGCGGGAATCTGGTTCCGCAGTACGGGGCAGCAGTTTTATCCGGCAGCTTATGCAAGAGGAAGATCCAGAAAAGAAAAACGGACGGAGAAAAAAAACGGATAAGGGCAGTGAGCGGCGTTTGGGAACCATGCAAGATTACCAGCCGGGCGACGCAGTTTGGCATGTCTGCTTTGGAAATGGCAGTATTTTTTCCCGCAGCGGGGATCGAGTCGTGGTAGAATTTGCAGGGGAATCAGAAGCCCGCAGCTTGCTGCTGTCAACCTGCCTGGAAAGCTGCCTGCTTTATTTACGGGAAAAGCCGAAATACCCAGAAGGAAAGGATTCCGTTTTAGTTGACAATTTAACTGTCATCCTTTAAAATAAACTAAACAAGCACACGATTCTGGATAGGAGATGATTTTATGAAAAAGATCCTTTGCATGATTTTGGCCTTTGGCTGTGCAGGGACGTTGGCAG
>CAZSBD010000037.1:1455-11005 GCA_964605215.1 uncultured Oscillospiraceae bacterium
TGGCAGCTTGCAGTAGCCAGCAGTCGACACAGCAAAATCAAACGCAGCAGACTGGCGGGCAGACGGATGCGATCACCCAGTCTACAGAGGATGATACCTGGGAAGAGGAACAACAAGAGGCTTTGAAGGATGGATATTATAAGATCACCGCAGAGGAAGCGAAGAAAATGCTGGATGCCGGCGGCGTAACGCTGGTGGACGTGCGCACCCGGGCGGAATATGATCAGGGACATATTGCGGGAGCAATTTCTCTGGATGAAGACCAGATCGGTGACGATCCCCAGGAGCGGCAGGCAGTAATTCAGGCTTTGCCGGATACAGAGGCTGTAATTCTGGTTTACGGTCGGGGGGATGACAGCGAAGATGCGGCGGAAGAGCTGGCGGAGCTGGGCTATCGGAATGTTTATGAATTTGGCAGTCTGCAATACTGGACATGGGAATTGACTACCATGGAGTAAAAAATGAAATCATAAAAAATGCGTCTTAGTTTCACAAACGCAGTGATTCTAAGACGCATTTTTATTGGTTTTTATTCTAATTCAAAGGCACCGGTATATAACTGATAATACTTGCCCTTTTGAGCGATCAGTTGTTCATGGTTGCCGCGTTCTATGATACGGCCCTGTTCCAAAACCATAATAACATCTGAATTTTGAACAGTAGACAGCCGATGGGCGATGACAAATACCGTTCGGCCATACATCAGAGAATCCATACCCTCCTGGACAATGGCTTCGGTTCGGGTATCAATAGAAGAAGTTGCTTCATCCAGAATCATGACCGGCGGATCTGCCACGGCCGCCCGGGCAATGGCCAACAGCTGCCGTTGACCCTGGGACAGGCTGGAGCCGTCGCCGTCCAGCATAGTGTCATAGCCATTAGGCAGACGCATAATAAAATCGTGAGCGTTTGCCAGTTGGGCTGCGGCGATGATTTCTTCGTCCGAGGCATCCAGCTTGCCGTAACGGATGTTGTCCCGGACAGTGCCGGTGAACAGATTGGTATCCTGTAGTACAATGCCCAAAGAGCGGCGCAGGTCGCTTTTTCGGATTTTATTGATATTGATGCCGTCATAGCGAATTTTGCCATCAGCAATGTCATAGAATCGGTTAATCAGGTTGGTAATGGTGGTTTTACCAGCGCCGGTAGCGCCTACAAAGGCAACCTTCTGCCCCGGCTCAGCGTACAGGGTCACGTTGTGGAGGACAATCTTATCCGGATTATAACCAAAATCCACGTCGGCAAATCGAACATCACCGGTCAGGCGGGTGTAGGTGATGGTACCGTCAGAGTGGGGATGTTTCCAGGCCCAAAGCTCTGTGCGTTCCGGGGTTTCTGTCAGATTGCCATCCATATCATATTTAGCGTTGACCAAGGTGACATAGCCGTTATCCTCTTCCGGCCTTTCATCCATCAGCTGGAAGATTCGTTCCGCACCGGCCAGAGCCATCACGATGGAGTTGATCTGCATAGAGATCTGGCTGACAGGCATAGTGAAGCTCCGGGTTAGCTGCAGGAAGGAAACAATGGCGCCGATGGTCAGAATCTGTCCGCCAGCACCGGTAAGAGCCAGCACACCGCCGACAATGGCTACAAATACATATAAAAGATTACCAATGTTGGCAGCTACCGGCATCAGAACATTTGCGAATTTGTTGGCGGCGATGGCTTGCTCACCCAGATCGTCGTTCAACCGGTCAAATTCTTCACAGGATTTTTCCTCATGGCAGAAGACTTTAACGACCTTCTGTCCGTGAATCATTTCTTCAATATAGCCATTCACAGCGCCCAGTGCGGTTTGCTGCTTCATAAAATATTTGGCGGAACGGCCGCCGATGGACTTGGTAACCCGCAGCAGAATAAAAATACCCACAATGACCAGCAGAGTCAGCCAAACGCTGGTGTAAAGCATAGCGAAGAATACAGCCACAATGGTAATAGCAGAGGAGAACATCTGAGGTACGCTCTGGGAAACCATTTGGCGCAGAGAGTCGGTATCGTTGGTGTATCGGCTCATAATGTCACCATGGGTGTGGGTATCAAAATAACGGATGGGAAGAGACTGCATATGGGAAAACATCTGATCCCGGATGGTTTTCAGCACACCCTGAGAGATCACCGCCATCAGACGGGTATAAAGCAAGGAGCTTAAAATACCGACAATATAGATGCCGGCCATAATGGTTAGAGCGTGGATCAGGCTGGTATAAACAGGGTTGCTCTGCAAGAGTAGGGGAGCGATGTAGTTATCAATCAGGATCTTCAAAAACATAGAGCCTGCTACACCGGCCACGGAGCTTAACAAAATGCAAACAAGGACTAGGAAAAAGTGCAGTTTATATTTGGCAAAAACATAGGAAAGCAGCCGCTGAATGGTTTTGCGGGGGTTTTGCATTTTGGGCATTTTGCCGCCAAAACCTTTTGGGGAAGAAGGTCTAGCCATTGTCATCCTCTCCTTTCTGCTGGGAATAATAAACCTCCTGATAGATCGGGTTGCGGGCTAGCAGTTCGCTATGGGTGCCCACGTCATGAATACGGCCGTTGTCCATCACCACGATCTTATCCGCATCCTGGATAGAGGAAATCCGCTGAGCGATAATGATCTTGGTGGTATTGGGAATCTCTTCCCGGAAGGCTGTGCGGATCAAAGCGTCCGTCTTGGTATCCACAGCGCTGGTGGAGTCATCCAAAATCAGAATCTTGGGCTTTTTCAGCAGTGCCCGGGCAATACAAAGACGCTGTTTCTGGCCGCCGGATACATTGGTGCCGCCCTCTTCCAAATAGGTATCATAGCCCTTGGGGAAAGTGCGGATGAATTCATCTGCCTGGGCTAGCTTACAAACTCGTTCCAGCTCCTCATCGGAAGCATTGGCATCGCCCCAACGCAGGTTTTCTCGGATAGTACCGGAAAACAGAACGTTTTTCTGCAGTACCATAGCTACTTCGTCTCGCAGAGTCTGGATGTCATAATTCCGGACATCCAAACCGCCTACCGTGACGCTGCCCTGGGTTGCATCATAAAGCCGGGGGATTAGCTGTACCAGACTGCTCTTGGAAGAACCGGTACCGCCGATAATGCCGATGGTTTGGCCGGAAGCAATATTTAAGTTGATATCGATCAGGGAAAGCTTATTGGGATCCTTGCTGTAGCTGAAGCCCACATGGTCGAAGTGGATGCTGCCGTCTGCCACAGAGAGAACCGGGTTTTCCGGATTTCGCAGGTCAGAGGTTTCATTTAAAAGTTCTGCCACACGTTCCATAGAAGCACGGGAAATGATGATCATAACAAATACCATAGAAAGCATCATCAGGCTCATCAGAATCTGCATCACGTAAGTAAACATGGTGGTCAGCTCACCGGTGGTAAGACTGCTGCCCACAATCATTCGGGCGCCAAACCAGGAGATGAGGATCATACAGGTGTAAATGGAAAGCTGCATCAGAGGCATATTAAAAGCCAGAATTTTTTCCGCATGGGAGAAATCCTGGTAAATGCTCTGGGAAACTTTGCCGAATTTTTCCCGTTCATGCGCTTCCCGAACATAGGATTTTACAACGCGAATGCCTCGCAGGTTTTCCTGAACGACTGTATTCAGCCGATCATAGGTTTTGAAAATTTTTTCAAATAAAGGGTGGGCGTTGCTCATAATCAGATAGAGGCCAATACCCAAAATGGGGATCACGCACAGGAATACCAGGGAAAGCTTCGCATTAACGCTGGAAGCCAGAACCATGGCAGCAATGAGCATAACCGGACAGCGGATCGCAATTCGGATAATCATCTGATATGCGTTTTGAATGTTGGTGATATCCGTTGTGCACCGTGTGACGATGCTGGCAGCGGAAAATTTATCAATATTGGAAAAAGAAAAATTCTGCACACTGTGATAAACATCGTGGCGCAGGTTGCGGGCAAAACCAGCAGAAGCCTTAGCCGCGCTGGCGCCAGCCAATGTGCCGAATAATAGAGAAAACATAGCGCAGACCAACAGAATCAGGCCATATTTCAACAGCTGATGCATATCTCTGCCATCGATGCCCAGGTCAATGAGTTTGGCCATCAGCAGGGGGATAAACACTTCCAAAAGAACTTCCATGGCAGTATAGATGGGAGTGCGAATGGAATCCGCTTTGAATTCTCGAATCGAGCCCATAAGTTTTTTGACCATAAAAAAACCTCCATTTCTAAATAGTTCGAATGCGAACATTATAGGACTTTTTTCCCAAGCTGTCAAGAGAGGAGTTGGAAGCCTGTCATAATTGCCCCTTGACAAAAAAAGTGATGAAAATTAAAATTGTTTATAAATGAACAATTCGGGTATGGGGGGAAACCATCATGTATGAGCAGGAAAAAAATATTGGATTTACGATTTTAAGTCTATCCAATCAACTGCGCTATTGTTCGAATCAGATTGCCGCCTCCTGTGGACAAGAGTTGAATGGGATGCAGGGATTTATTATTTGCTATTTGCATCGATCTATGAAATCAGGGCAGCCGGTCTATCAAAAGGATATTGAGCGTCTGCTTCGCGCAAGCCGTTCTACCATTTCCGGTGTTTTAAGCGGGATGGAAAAAAGGGGAATCATTCTGCGCCGTTGTGTTTCCCAAGATGCCCGGCTCAAGCAAGTATTGCTGACAGAATCCGCTTGGAAGCTGCAAAATGATATTTTCGATCAGCTGAGCGGTTTGGGACAAGGGCTTCAGAACTGTCTAAACCAGGAGGAACAGGATCAGTTTTTTCGAATCACAGAAAAGCTGCAAAAAAATTTGCAGGAAATCACTCAACAGAAACAAAAACCCGCCGCAAAGTAAAAGCTTTGCGGCGGGTTTTGGTTGATTTAAGCTTTTTCAGCTAGATGCCGTTTAATAGCATCAAAAGTTTCCGGACTAATAACATGTTCAATACGGCAGGCATCTTCCGCAGCGATTTCCGGAGAAACGCCTAGGGTGATAAACCACTGGGAAAGGATGGTATGTCTTTCGTAAATTCTTTCTGCGATTTCTCGACCTTTTTCTGTCAGAGTAATAAAGCCATTGGTGTCCGTTTCAATGCAGTTGCTTTGCCGTAAATTTTTCATTGCTACGCTGACACTGGGCTTGGAATAATTTAGTTCATTAGCAATATCAATAGAACGGACATTGCCTAGTTTATATCCTAAAATAAGAATGGTTTCCAAATAATTCTCTGCGGATTCCATAATTTTCATAAGATTAATCTCCTTATAATCAACTTGTCTTATCAATAGTATATCATGCCTGCAATTTTTCTACAACAAAACCTGAGCAAAATAAAAGAAAATTCTAAGTGAGCATTTTTATAACAAATTCAAAACATTCCACAAAAGAAGAGAAAATTTTCTCTGTTTTTTGCCTGTTTCAGACAGTTTGGGAAGAAAAAACATGGGAGGAATATGATTGACAAAACGGGGGCATTTGCGTATAATAAAAAAAGATTGACCGAACGGTCGGTCGGAAAAGTAGACAAATGAAAGCGAGGTCTATTATGAAATCTATCACAAAAAGAGCGTTATCAGGTGCTTTGGTTCTTTGCATGGCCACCAGTACATGCTTTGCTGCGGACACAGCCGGTGCCGCCGATTCTGAAGCGGATACAACACAAGCGCCTAAGGCAGTAGAAATGCCGGAGAGCGGAACCATTACAAAGTTGACTTTCGAACAGTTAACGCCAACGATGGAAGCATACAGTCCTACAATGCTGGCTCTTTCGGAATCTGAATCCGCGTTAAAAGCGTTCGACAGAAAAAGAGCAAGAGAATCTATGCTGGATGCCTATAATGGCTTGACTTCTTTAAGTTTTGTTATGGGCGATTATGGCATTCGCATGATGGTTTCTTCTCAGCAGGCAACTATACAGGAACAATTAGATGCTTTGGAAGAGGATACTTATGCAAAAACCTATGAGGATACCATTTTGCAGATTCAGGAAAGCCGCAATCAGATGGCAATGGCAGCAGAAAACCTGTATGTAACTACGGCAACCTTGGAGGATCAACTGAACACCACCAATCAGAAGCTGGCATCTCTTCAGCGTACTTTGACTGCAACAGAGAAGATGCATCAGTTAGGCATGGTTTCCACCGTGGATTTAGAAAACTTGAAAACACAAATTGGGACTGCTCAGAGCGGTGCGAAAAGCCTGGAGTATCAAATCAAAACCTGTAAGCAGAGCTTACAGCAGATGATAGGCAGTAAAACGACTGGAGAACTGACTCTGAGCGATGTGCCGACAGTAACGCAGGAACAGTTATCAGCCGTTCAATATGATACGGATTTGGAAGGCGCAATGGCTAAGAGCGCTACCATTATTTCCGCAAGACATAATATGGAGGATCTGAAAGACGATTTGGACGATGCAAGCTATGGAGGTTATCGGCTGCAGCAGCTGCAACATAACTACCAAGCTTCTGTAGAAACCTATAATGCAAACATCGCGACATTTAAGGCAGCGTTCCAGAGCACTTATCAGGATCTGGCGGAAAAACAAAGGCTTATGGAAACAGAGCAGAATGAACTGGCCATGGAGCAAAGAAATCTGGATGTCAGCGCTTATAAGTACAAATTGGGCATGATTTCTTACAATACTTATCTCGATCAGAAGGATACCTATGATGCGGCAGCCGCCGATGTATCTGCCGCAGAGCTGGCATTATATCAGTCCTACAACACGTATCATTGGGCAACACAGGGTATTGTATCCACGCAAGGCTAATTAAAGAAGGAGGATGCAAATGGAAAAGAAAAAGTGGATTGCAGGCCTTTTGGCCGGGGCAATGGTTCTGACTCTGGCAGGCTGCGGCTCCCAGGAGGATACCGATGAAGAGGAAAAGACCGGTACGCCTGTGGAGACACAGACAGTGGAACGCAATGATATTGCGGCGGAAAACCGGGTATCCGGCCAGATTATGGCTTCGGATGAGGCTTCTATTTATGCGCCTTTGGCAGTGAAAGTGGAGAAGGTTTATGTCAAGTCCGGTGACCAGGTACAGAAAGGGGATGTCCTCTTCCAGCTGGATGCGGCTGATATTGAGAGACAATACCAGCCTCTATTGGAGACCTATAACCGAACCAAAAGCCTGGGCAGCGCTCAGGTAAGCCAGGCGCAGCAGTCAGTCGGTGATACAAAAGAACTGACCAATCTGCAAATTTCTTTGGCGCAGAAAACTCTGGAAGACACAACAAAGCTGATGAATGAACAAATTCAGTTGGCTCAGGATAATTATGATCGAGTTGTAGCTTTGTTGGAAATTGGCGCAGAATCTCAGGTGACTGTAGATCAGGCAAAGAGCAATTTGGAGCAAACCAAGCTGAATGCGCAGAATACCATCAATCAGGCAAAAACTTCTTTGGAGCAGGCAAAGATTAACGCCAAAAGCTCGATCAATCAGGCAGAGCTTGCTGTGAAAAACGCGCAGACCTCTGTAGATAATTCTTTAACAGAGATGCAGACGAATATTGATGATATTCTGGATTCTTTGGAGGACACCTCTGTTAAGGCGACCATTTCCGGTACCGTAGCGTCTGTATCCGTATCTGAAGGCAGTAATGCATCTCAGCAGGTGGCAGCCGTAGTGATTACGGACTGCACCACTCCGGAAATCGTGGTTTCCGTTTCAGAAAGCCTGCTGCCTAAGCTGAGCATTGGTGATACGGCGACTGCAACGATTTCTGCTTCTTCTGCAGATTCTTTTGAAACAACCATCACAGAGATCTCGCCTACAGCCAATCAGAATACCAAGCTGTATGATGTGCATTTGGCGGTACCAGAGGATGTAGAGGCAACGATCGGTATGTTTGCGGAAGTGGTATTTAAGACCGACGGACAGGAGGATACCGTAGTCATTCCCACGGAATCCATTTTGACAGATGACAACGGTCAGTATGTATTCACCGTAACAGGCAAGAAAACTGCGAAAAAGGTTGCGGTTACCACTGGCCTGGTTGGCAATGGTGTGACCGAGATTCTCACTGGCCTTTCCGGCGGTGAGACCCTGGTAATCTCTGGCCAGAGCTACTTATCCGATAAGGCGGAAGTACGGATTGTATCTTCTGAAACCAAGAACAACGACAAGGCCAGCGATGATGCTTCGTCTTCAAAAGCAGAGTCTGATGATAAAAAGAATGCTGAGGAGGATGGAGAATGAATATCTCTTCCTTTTGCATACGCCATAAGGTTATGACCATCATGGTGTATATCACCTTGGCGATTTTCGGCGTGATGAGCTTCAGCTCCCTGGCGCTGTCTTTGATGCCGTCTATGGAAATCCCGATTGCGGTGGTTTACACTACATATCCCAATGCGGGCCCGGAAGAAGTGGAAAACAATATTACAGATCCGGTAGAGGGCGCCATTGCCGGAATTTCCGGCGTGGATGAGATTCAGTCCACATCTTCAGAAAATATTTCTATGGTTATTGTCCAGTTTGATACGGATGTGGATTTGGATGTGGCCGTACAGGATATCCGGGATAATGTATCCCTGATTGAAAGTACACTGCCGGATGATGCGGAAAGTCCTACTATTATGAAATTGGATCCGGATATGATGCCGGTAACCGTTTACGCTTTGACTGGCTTGGATCTGGAGCAAATGCAGACCTATGCGGAGGATGTCCTGGAGCCTGCTCTTAAGCGAATTGACGGCGTAGCGTCTGTAGACGTTATGGGCGGCTATACGCCCATCGTGCAGATTACCATGGATTCGGAAAAAATGCAGGGCTATGGCTTGAGCGTTTCCTATCTGTCCCAGGTGCTGTCTGCGGAGAACATCAATATCCCCGCCGGTGACGTGGATAACGGCAGCCAGACGATGACCGTCCGGACAGAAGGCCAGTATGCTTCTGTAGATGAGCTGCGCAATACGGTCATTCCTTTGCCTGCTGGCGGCAGCGTATATTTAAGCGAGATCGCCAATGTGGTAGAAACCCACGAGGATGTAGACAGCATCGTTAAAATAGGCCAGACACCCGGCGTAACCATTTCTGTCAACAAGCAGTCCGGTTCCAATACCGTAGCCATTGCGGAAGCTGCCAATGCCGTTATGGACGAAATGATTCAAGAGCAATCCAACTTCTCCTATATGGCTGTATTGGATCAAAGCGATTATGTAAACTTGACTGTAAAATCTGTTATTCAGAATATCGTTTTAGGTATACTGCTGGCAGTTGTTGTGCTGTACGTTTTCCTGCGGGATGTAGGTGCAACGGCGGTTATCGCCGTATCCATGCCTATGTGTATCGTCTTTGTCTTCCTGATAATGAAGGCTATGGACGTTACCATGAATATGATGAGCTTGGGCGGTATGGCCATGGGCGTTGGTATGATCGTGGATAACTCCATCGTTATTTTGGAGAACATATATCGATACCGATCGGACGGCTTTACCCGATTTGATTCCTGTGTACAGGGATCGGCGGAAATGGTCATGTCTGTTGTGGCATCTACTCTGACCACCGTTGCTGTATTCCTGCCGCTGGCTCTTAGCGGCGGTATGAGCGGCATGATATTTAAAGACTTCTGTCTGACCATTGT
>CAZSBD010000038.1:0-10966 GCA_964605215.1 uncultured Oscillospiraceae bacterium
TTAAAATTAAGTAAATATATTTCAAACTAAGACACTGGATCGAAAGGAAAGCGGGAAGATGAAAAAACCAAAGAAAAAGACCCCTTTGATCTTAAAGATCCTGGCAGGTGCCTTTGCCATTTATGCAGTGGTGACATTGGTGAATTTACAGATTCATATCAATGACAAAAAGGAAGAAATTGCTGGCTTGGATGAAGAAATCTCGGAAAAATCGACCATCAACGAAGAACTGCGGGACTTTTTGGAAAGCGGCGCCAGCGATGAATATATTGCTGATGTGGCCAGAGAAAAGTTAGGCTATGTTTCGCCCGGTGAGCGAGTGTTTGTAGATACGTCCAGTAAATAATTTTGAGGGGGATAAAAACAAAGAATGGATTTTGCAGTTGGAGATATTTGTGAAGGCAAAGTAACAGGTATTACAAAATTCGGTGCGTTTGTAGCGCTGCCCGGTGGAAAAAACGGTATGGTGCATATTTCAGAGGTGGCCAACACCTTTGTCAAGGATATCCGGGAGCATCTGCAGGAAAAGCAGGAGGTTCGGGTTAAAATCATCAAGATTGATAAAGAGGGACGGTTGAATCTGTCTATCAAGCAGGCAGCTCAGGTTGAGTCTGCTCCCAATGGACAACCGGCCTATAAAAAGCCGGCATCCAAGGCAGCGGCTCCAGCTCTGGCACCAAAAACACCCCAGGAGCAGTTTGAAGATCGGCTGAAGATGTTTATGAAGGATAGCGAAAGCCGTATGGCGGATTTAAAACATAACATGGATAAAAAAAGCGGATCTAGAAGAAGAAAGTAAGGGGCTAAAAACCATTTTTTTAACTGAGATGTCCGCCGGCCAAGACATCAACGCATAAAATGCGCCTTCGCAGGCACATTTTAATTTTTCAAGGCTCAAAAGGCAGGGATATGCTGTGTCTTTTTGGGATTTGATGAGTGCTGGAATTTTACGAAAAGCTTAAGACAAGGCGCGGATACCTTGTCTTTTCTTTTGGCAGACTGCAAAAAAATGCGCCCGGAAATCCAGGCGCCAAAGTAAGATAAGATTGTAGGGATAAAGATATGAACGGTGTTTGGATGATATTACTATCACCGCAATTATCATAACACGATTGGAATTAAATGTAAATCCCTAATTTGAAAATTTATTTTGTCTTTTGGAGAAGAAATATGCTCATAAAAAACGGAAAACTGCTAACTATGGCAGGTTATGTCTATGAAAAGGGTTATGTGATTCTGGAAAAGGGTAAGATTCAGGAACTTGGCCCCGTAGAAAAACTGCCGGCAGCGTATACCGGAGATATTTGGGACGCCCAGGGCCTGACAATTTTACCCGGTCTGGTGGATGCTCATACCCATATGGGACTGTTTGAGGATTCCCTAGGCTTTGAAGGGGAGGACGGCAACGAGGATACCGATCCCACTACACCGCAGCTGCGGGTCATCGACGCCATCAATCCTTTGGAACGAAGCTTTGCGGAAGCCCTGGAGGCTGGTGTCACCACCGTGGTTGTCAGCCCGGGCAGCGCTAACCCGGCAGGGGGGCAGATTGCCGCGATCAAGACATGCGGCCGCCGCATTGACGATATGATTATCCGCCAGCCTCTGGCTATGAAATTTGCTCTGGGCGAAAATCCGAAGTACGTTTATCATGAAAAGGGACAAACTCCCACCACCCGCATGGCTACAGCAGCTATTTTGCGGGAGCTTTTGAAAAAAGCACGGGAATATCAGCAGAATCTGGAACGGTCTGTGGAAGAAGATGATTTTGATGAGCCGGAATATGACGCTAAGCTGGAGGCTCTGCTGCCTCTTTTGCGGCGGGAGATCCCAGCTCATTTCCATGCTCATCGGGCGGATGATATTTTTACTGCTATCCGCATCGCTAAGGAATTTGGGTTGGACTATGTGATTCTTCACGGCACAGAAGCCCATCTTGTGGCGGATATTTTAAAAGATGAGGGCGCTCAGATTGTAATCGGGCCCAGTATGACAGACCGATCCAAGCCGGAGCTTCGCAACCTGGATATCCGGGCGGCAGCCATCTTAGAGGAGGCAGGCATTCCCTTTTCCATCTGCACCGACCATCCAGAAACACCGGTAAAATATTTGATGGACTGTGCCGGTTTGGCGGTTCGGGGCGGATTGGATGAGCAGGCAGCTTTGGAGGCCATTACCATCCGCAGCGCGGAAATTGCCGGGATCGGCGATCGGGTCGGCTCTTTGGTAGTGGGGAAAGATGGGGATCTGGTTTGCTATACAGGCAATCCGCTGGATTACCGCACCAAGGTGCAGGCTGTTATTGTAGAAGGAAATATTGTAAGAGGAGAGTTGACAAAATGCGAGAAATCCATGTAAATGAAATTGTGCAGCTGACAAAGAAGCTGTGTATTGACGCCAATTATTTTCTGCCAGCAGATGTGAGACAGTCCTTTGTGGACGGCCAAAAGGCGGAAGCCTCTCCTCTGGGACAGGAGATCTTTGGAAAGATGATCCAAAACTGTGATATGGCAGCGGAAAATCAGGTGCCGGTCTGTCAGGACACCGGTATGGCTGTGGTATTTACGGAGATTGGCCAGGAGGTTCATTTGACTGGCGGTCTGCTGGAGGACGCCATAAATGAAGGCGTGCGTCAGGGCTATATAGAGGGTTATCTGCGCAAGTCTGTGGTTAGCGATCCTCTGCGCCGGGTGAATACCGATGACAACACCCCGGCCATTTTGTATACTCGCTTGGTCGAAGGGGATAAGATTCATATTACCGTGGCTCCTAAGGGCTTTGGCAGCGAAAACATGAGCCGTATGAAGATGTTTACTCCGGCGGCAACCAGAGAAGACATTATTCAGTTTATTGTGGATAGCTGCGATCAGGCAGGCTCTAATCCTTGTCCGCCTATCATTGTAGGCGTTGGTCTGGGCGGCACTTCGGATAAGGCGGCTTATCTGGCAAAGCGGGGTCTGATGCGTCAGGTAGGCGTATGGTCTCAAGATCCCTACTATGCGCAGATGGAGCAAGAGGCTTTGGAAAAAATCAATAAGCTAGGGATTGGCCCTCAGGGTTTAGGCGGCACGATAACGGCTCTTCATGTAGCTATTGAGCCTTTTGCCACGCATATTGCCGGTCTGCCATGCGTTGTCAACATCGGTTGCCACGTTACCAGACATGCAGATGGGGAAATATAACAAAAAAGTATGTACAAATCTAAAAACTGTGGTATAATATAGACAAGACCAAAGAGGTGACATTCACCGAAAAGGAGTTGAGTTTATGAATCTGCGTTTTGTAGAAAGAAAAGTGAAACTGGAAGACGACCTTCGGAACTATATCTCTAAGAAAGTGGAAAAGCTGGATCGGTATTTTCGTAAGGATGCGGATGCAGTGGTAACCGTTAAAGAGGAACGCGGCCGTCAAATCGTAGAACTTACAGTAAAGGCAAATGGAATCTTCTTCCGGGCAGAGGAAACCACCACAGATATGTATGCATCTGTAGATGGCGCCATCAGCAGCATCGAAAGACAGATTCGTAAAAATAAAACCCGATTGGAAAAACGCCTGCGTGACGGTGCTTTTGATCGAACCATTCCGGAAGAGCCCGTTGTTATGGAAGAAGAAAAGTACGAAGTTGTAAGACACAAGCGCTTTGAAATCAGTTCCATGACGGTAGAAGAGGCAATTTTGCAGATGAATCTGCTGGGACATCAGTTCTATATGTTTAAAAATGCGGAAGAGGACAATCAAGTCGCTGTAGTCTATAAGAGAACCAGCGGCGGCTATGGTCTTTTATCTGATGAATAAGAGTTTTTTGGGGTCAGTTTTGGCCCCTTTTTCTTTTCTCCAGGCCCGATGGAAACAGCGAGAAAAATCCTGAAAAAATTCTTGACATTGTAGAAAAAAACAGTATAATTTTATTTGGATATTGCCAAATGTAATGAATTGGGGAAGTAATTGTTGGAAGTCTCCAGAGAGCTGTCGCCCGGTGCGAGACAGCGGCGGAACACAATGAAACTGGCCAAGGAACAGTTTGCTGAGGGCGTTTGCCTTAGGTTCAACCGGTATTCCACCGTTATGGGGAAAGCACATTGTTGGATGTGTTACAGAGGGGTCGCATTTTGCGGCAAAAAGAGTGGTAACGCGGAGTTTGCATGCTTCGTCTCTTCGGGTAGAAGAGATGAAGCATTTTTTATTACCATTTTCCAACAAAATAAAAAGGAGGAAATCAAAATGGGTAGAAGAGTTAAAATTTTTGATACTACCTTGCGGGATGGTGAACAGTCACCGGGCTGCAGTATGAATTTAAATGAAAAGATCGAGGTAGCGAAACAGCTGGAGGCGATGCATGTAGATATCATTGAGGCCGGCTTTGCCATTGCCTCTCCCGGCGATGCGGCGGCCATTGCGTCTATTGCGGATGTGGTAAAGGATTCCACAATCTGCTCTCTGGCGCGCTGCATGGAAAAGGATATTGACACTGCCTGGAATTCGATTAAGAATGCCAATGACGCCCGTATCCATGTGTTCCTGGCAACTTCGCCGGTTCATATGAAATATAAGCTGAAGATGACACCGGATGAGGTGATTGAGCAGATCGCGCATAATGTAGCATATGCAAAGCAGTTTGTCTCTGATGTTGAGTTTTCTGCTGAGGATGCCACCAGAACAGATCTGGACTTTTTATGCCGCGTAGTAGAAACCGCTATCAAGGCAGGCGCTACCACCATTAATCTGCCGGATACTGTAGGGTATATGGCGCCAGATGAGATTGCGTCCCGTATCCGTTATGTAAAGGAACATACCACGGGCATCGAAAATTGCACCATTTCCTGCCACTGCCACAATGATCTGGGTATGGCTGTTGCCAACTCTTTGGCAGCCGTACAGGCTGGTGCGGATCAGATTGAGTGTACCATCAACGGTATCGGCGAGCGTGCCGGCAACGCAGCAATGGAAGAGTGTGTGATGGCGCTCAAAACCCGGAAGGACTATTTCGGCATTGACTGCGAAATTGACAGCCAGCAGATTTATCGGGCAAGCCGCCTGATTCAAACCATCACCGGCGTAAGCGTAGCGCCTACCAAGCCGATCATTGGCGCCAATGCTTTTGCTCACGAGTCCGGCATCCATCAGCATGGTGTGCTGGCGAACAAGGAGACCTACGAGATTATGACACCGGAATCCGTCGGCATTCCTAAGAATGCTATTGTTTTGGGTAAGCATTCCGGCCGTCACGCCTTTGAGGATCGTCTGCGGGAGCTGGGTTACAGCCTGGATAAGGAAAAGCTGGATAAGGCTTTTGAAAAGTTTAAGATACTGGCAGATAAGAAAAAGACCATTAAGGATCGGGATTTGGAAGCGATCATTGGCGGCTCTCCTGTCAGCGTAAAGCGTTATACCTTGAACAACTTCGTAATCAACAGCGGCAATTCCATCAACTCTACAGCTGTGATTAGTCTGAATAAGGGCAGCTCCAAGTATGAGCGGGTTGCTATGAGCGATGGCCCCATCAATGCGGTTTATAAAGCCATCAACAAGATTGCCGGCCGTAACATTGAGCTGAAGGATTACTCTCTACGGGCACTGACTGACGGTGAGGACGCACAGGCAGAGGCTGTTGTCAAGATTCAGGTAGGCGACAGTGATGAGATCGTAACCGGTCGCGGCATTTCCACCGACGTAATTGAAGCTTCTGTCAAGGCTTACTTAAACGGTATCAATAAGTTTTACAGTGACAATTAAGACTGCGGAAAACCCTTTTTAGGATTTGACTCAAGCAGCTTTGTTATCCAATAAATTACATTATAAGAAGAAAGGAAAAAATCATGGGAATGACTATGACACAAAAGATCCTGGCAAGCCATGCAGGTTTGGAAAGCGTGCAGGCCGGCCAGCTGATCGAGGCCAATCTGGATTTGACATTGGCTAACGATATCACCGGTCCTGTTGCGATTCGGGAAATGGAAAAGGCTCAGTTTGAGCATGTGTTCGACAAGACTAAAATTGCTCTGGTTATGGACCATTTTACCCCAAACAAGGATATTAAGTCCGCAGAGCAGTGTAAGGTCTGCCGTGACTTTGCCCATAAGCATGAGATTGTCAACTTCTTCGATGTTGGCACAATGGGCGTAGAGCATGCACTGCTGCCGGAAAAAGGCCTGGTAGGCCCTGGTGAGTGCATCATCGGTGCAGACTCTCACACCTGTACTTACGGCGCACTGGGCGCTTTCTCCACCGGCGTTGGTTCTACGGATCTGGCTGCCGGTATGGCAACTGGTCGGGCATGGTTTAAGGTGCCCTCTGCCATTCAGTTCAATCTGACCGGTAAGCTCAATCAGTGGGTATCCGGTAAGGATTTGATTTTGCACATTATCGGTATGATCGGCGTAGACGGCGCTCTGTACCGCTCTATGGAATTTACCGGTGAGGGCGTAGCTTCCTTGTCTATGGATGATCGTTTTGCCATCTGTAATATGGCCATTGAAGCCGGTGCTAAGAACGGTATTTTCCCTGTGGATGATACCACAAGAGAATATATCAAGGGTCGCGTAAACCGGGAAGTGAAAGAATTCACCGCGGATCCGGACGCTCAGTATGACGAGGTTTATAATATTGATCTGTCCGCACTCCGCCCCACTGTGGCTTTCCCCCATTTGCCGGAGAATACCAAGACCATTGACGAGGCTGGCAAGGTGAAGATCGACCAGTGTGTGATCGGTTCCTGCACCAACGGCCGTATGGAGGATATGCGGATAGCCGCTCAGATTCTCAAGGGCAAGAAGGTATGTCCCGATGTCCGCACCATTATTATTCCGGCAACGCAGGAAGTATATCTCCAGTGCATCAAGGAAGGCCTGGCAGAAATCTTTATTGAAGCTGGTGCTGTCATTGCCACTCCCACCTGCGGTCCCTGTCTGGGCGGTTATATGGGTATTCTGGCAAATGGTGAGCGTGCCATCGCAACCACCAACCGGAACTTTGTAGGCCGTATGGGTCATACCGGTTCCGAGGTTTATCTGTCTAACCCGGCTGTAGCAGCGGCTTCCGCGCTGACTGGCTACATCACCGACCCGGCAACGCTGTAAGGAGGAAAGATCATGATCGTAAAAGGTTCTGTTTTTAAATATGGCGATAACGTAGACACAGACGTTATCATCCCTGCTCGGTATCTGAACATTGCAGATCCCCAGGAGCTGTCCACTCATTGTATGGAGGACATTGACGCAGATTTTGTCAAGAAGGTAAAGCCCGGTGATATCATTGTTGCCAATAAAAACTTTGGCTGCGGCTCTTCCCGTGAGCATGCGCCTTTGACCATCAAAGTTAACCAGGTTTCCTGCGTTATTGCATCCTCTTTTGCCCGCATTTTCTACCGCAACGCCATCAATATCGGTCTGCCCATTCTGGAATGCACCGAGGCGGCAGAGGCTATCCAGGCTGGCGATCAGGTAGAAGTGGATTTTGCAACTGGCAGTATTAAGGATCTGACAACTGGTCAGGAATTTAAGGCAATGCCTTTCCCGGCGTTTATTCAGGATATCATTGACGCTGGCGGCCTGCTGAAATCTTTGAAGGAGAGAGCATAATCATGGATTATAAAATTGCAGTTATCAAGGGCGATGGTATCGGTCCAGAGATCGTAACGGAAGCGATGAAGGTACTGGACAAAATCGGCCAGAAATTTGGACATAACTTTCAGTTTACTGAGGTAGACGCTGGCGGCTGTGCCATCGACAAGTATGGCATTCCGCTGCCCCAGGAGACGATTGATACCTGTAAGGCAGCTGACAGTGTGCTGCTGGGCGCCGTAGGCGGCCCCAAGTGGGACAGCGTTCCCAGCGCAAAGCGCCCGGAAAAGGCTCTGCTGGGTCTGCGTTCCAGTCTGGGTCTGTTTGCCAATATTCGTCCTGCTCAGATGTTTAAGGCTTTGTCCGATGCTTGTCCCATTAAGAAGGAGATCATCGGTGACGGTTTTGATATTGTAGTTTGCCGGGAACTGACAGGTGACGTTTACTTCGGTGAGCATGGCAGAAGAGAATCCGAGCTGGGTGAGACTGGCTATGATGATATGAACTATAGCGTGACCGAGGTGGAGCGGATTGCCCGCCGGGGTTTTGATATGGCGATGAAACGCCGCAAGAAGGTAACCAGTGTAGATAAGGCCAATGTACTGGAAACCTCCCGGGTATGGCGGGAAACGGTAACACGGGTTGCCAAGGAATATCCTGAGGTAGAGCTGGAATATATGTATGTAGATAACGCTGCTATGCAGCTGGTTCACAATCCGGGGCAGTTTGACGTGATCCTCACCGGCAACCTGTTTGGTGATATTCTGTCTGATGAGGCCAGCATGATTACAGGCTCTATTGGTATGCTGGCTTCCGCTTCTATTGGCGAAAGTAAGCTGGGCATGTATGAGCCCATCCACGGTTCTGCACCGGATATTGCCGGCCAGGGCCTGGCAAATCCCATTGCCACCATCCTGTCCTGCGGCATGATGCTTCGCTACTCTCTGGATCTGAGTGCGGAAGCAGATGCCATTGAAAGAGCAGTAGAAAAGGCGCTGGATAACGGTTACCGCACAGCGGATATTGTGGCGGCAGGCCAGAAGGCAATCTCCACATCTGAGATGGGCGATATCATCTGTAAAAATATTTAAAAAGGTAAAAGGCCAGCCGATAAAATACGCCTTTGTGGATGATTTTAACCTTTGTATCAGCCAAAAAAGGCGGAGAAAAGCGCAACCCTTTTTCAAATTTAAAAATGCACCTGCGGAGTATTGTCTATAAGGTGAACAGCATCTCAAATTATTTTTGGGATGCTGTTCTTTTTTGCGTTCTCGTTTCATAAGATGAGAGGAAGGAGGTATGTAATTTGGAAATCGTTCTGTCTTATATCAAGCCGGAATTTATGGTGATCGTTTGTGCGCTGTATGTATTGGGCAGAATGTTCAAGCAATTTCAGAGGATTCCAAATCGTTGGATCCCCTTGCTCATAACGGCCTTCGGCATCTTTTTTGCCGGTGTGCATACAGCAGCCATCATTGATATTTATGCCAATATGGCTCAGGCAGTGTTTGATAGTCTGATCCAAGGCATTTTATGTTCCGGTATGGCGGTCTATGCCTATGAACTGGTAAAGCAAATGACTTATAAGAAATAAAAAAGGGCGAACCGTTATGGTTCGCCCAAATATTTTTCATAAAGGTTTGATTTTCTATTTTTTCTCTACAATTACGTCACCGATTTTATAGACATCGCCAGCGCCCATCGTCAGGATCAGATCTCCTTCCCGGGCATTTTCATTGAGATAAGCAATGGCATTGGCAAAAGTACCGCAGTAAATAGCGTTGCCTAATTGATCCGCAATATCCTTGGAGGAAATGCCATAGGTGTTGGTTTCCCGGGCAGCATAAATATCAACCAGAATCGCTTCATCGCAAAGCTTCAGGGCTTCAATAAACTCAGACAACAGAGCCTGGGTTCGGCTGTAAGTATGGGGTTGGAACACGCATAGGATGCGGTCATAATTCATTTGGGCTGCTGCCTTGAGGGTGGCAGTCATTTCACTGGGGTGGTGGGCATAGTCATCTACGACAGTGGCGCCGTGGAATTTGCCGGTCAGTTGAAAGCGGCGGCCAGAGCCGGTGAACTTGCGCAAGCCCTCCTTGACAGCGGTGTTTTCCAAACCCAGGAAGATGGAAACAGCACAACAGGCCAGGGCGTTCATCATATTATGATAGCCGGGAACGGAAAGCTGGATGGTGCCGTATTTTTTCCCTTTGTACATAGCCACAAAGCGGTAATAACCATTTTCAATGGTCACGTCATCCGGATATACATCGCTGGCGCTGGTAGAGCCAAAGGTGATAATCCGGCGGTCAATGCCTTCCACAGCCTTAAGAGCGTTAGGCTCGTCACCGTTGACCACAACTAAGCCGTCCTTAGGGGTCAACTGACAGAACTGATGGAAGGAAGCGATGATATCGTTGATGTCCTTGAAGAAGTCCAGATGGTCTGCATCTACATTCAGCACGACAGCCACGGTTGGATGAAAAGATAAAAAAGAGTTACAGTATTCACAGGATTCCGCTACAAACACATCGTCGTTGCCGATGCGCAGGTTGCCGCCAATGGCCGGGACATTGGCTCCCACCATAACCGTGGGATCCTTGCCCGCCTCCATAGTAATCAGGCTCATCATAGAAGTAGAAGTGGTTTTGCCGTGGGTACCGGATAAGCAGATGACATTATGATATTCCAGCATAATGGAACCCCAAGCCTGAGCCCGCTCTATAACGGGTAGGCCCAGCTCAAAAGCCCGGGCGATTTCCGGGTTGTCGTCATGGACTGCGGCAGTACGGATGACCAGATCCGTATGTTCCACATTTTCCGGCAGGTGGGCGTAGGTAATTTGGATTCCAAGGCTTTCCAGTTTATCGGTAACCGGAGTTTCCGTACGGTCAGAACCAGTAATGTGAACACCCTTGCTTACCAGCAGCTCCGCCAGGGCGCTCATAGATACGCCGCCAATCCCGACAAGATGGATTTTTTTCCCATTTTCTATGTAAGGTTTTAAAGAAAATTCAGACATAATTGCCTCCGAAATTATAAATTCTATGTATTATTATATGATAAAACAGTTAAAATATAAATAGGAAATTTCCCAGAACCACATAAATTTGCAAAAGGAGAAGTTTTATGGAAATCACAGATATCAAATTTAGACAAGTTCACGGAGAAGGCAGACTGAGAGCTTTGGTGTCTGTAACGCTGGATGACGTTTTGGCCCTTCACGATATTAAAATTATTGACGGCAGTCAGCGGCTGTTTTTGGCGATGCCTTCCAAGCGGATGCCAGACGGCCAGTATCGGGATATTGTCCATCCCATTGGCAGCGATATGCGGAATAAATTGGAGGAAGCAGTGCTGAAAGCCTATGAATGGCAGGAAAAAGAGAATTTGACATCTTAAAT
>CAZSBD010000039.1:0-10900 GCA_964605215.1 uncultured Oscillospiraceae bacterium
ACTTCTTCGTTGGCCAGCACGCACTTACAGGAGGTACACCAGTTTACGTTGGCTTCCTTCTTATAAGCCAGGCCCTTTTTAAACAGCTGCAGGAAGATCCACTGGGTCCACTTGTAGTAGTTGGGATCCGTGGTGTTAATCTCCCGGGACCAGTCAAAGGACAGGCCCAGAGCCTGAAGCTGGCTCTTGAACCGAGCCACGTTTTTCTTGGTCACCTCTGCCGGGTGAATATGGTTTTTGATAGCAAAGTTTTCTGTGGGCAGACCGAATGCATCCCAGCCCATAGGGTAAAGGACATTATAGCCCTGCATTCTCTTTTTTCTGGCAATGATGTCCAGCGCCGTGTAAGACCGCGGATGGCCTACATGCAAACCCTGTCCGGAAGGATAGGGGAACTCTACCAGGGCATAGAACTTAGGCTTGGAATAGTCGTTTTCCGCATGAAAAGCGCCTTTTTCTTCCCAAATATCCTGCCATTTCTTCTCAATTTTTTTATAATCGTAATTCAAGGATCATGCCTCCCTATTTTGATTCTTCCAAAAATTCACTAAGCTCTACCGGCTCGCTGTCCTTCCACAGCTTTTCCAGACCGTAAAACTCCCGGGCCTCCGGCAGGAAAATGTGGACAAAGGCAAAGCCGTAATCCAGCACAATCCAGTTGGCGGAGGCATAGCCGTCCTCGTGGGTCTGAATGGTATCCAGCTTTTCCTTCATCTGGAATTCTACCTCGTCTGCCAATGCCTTAACATGGGTCGTGGATGTGGCGGTGCAGATGATGAAATACTCTGTCATTGTAGTCAGCTGTTCCACCTTGAGCACCTGAATATCCTTGCCCTTTTTACTGTCCAAAGCCTGAATAATCACTTTTACTTTATCTTTTGTTGTCATATTCGACTCCTTTATTTTTTTAAAGTTCCGGATCTACCGGGGAGGAAGATCCGCTGTCACCCGAGTCCCCGCTCTCCCCGCTGCTGCCGGAAGATGAATTGTTATCACCGCTGTTTCCGGAGCTGCTGCCGGAAGAAGAATGACTACCCGAATTCCCCGAGCTGCCTGAGCCGCTGCCGGAAGAACTGGAGGAACCGGAATTCTCCGGATCTTCATTCTGGCTTCCGGAAGTGGAAGAAGAGGAGCTGTTTTTCTGGTCGTCGTCATCATCCTTGTTATTCTTGCTGTCACTCTTGGAGGGCTTGGAAGAACTGGTGTTTTTCTGGGAAGATGTCACTTCATTTTCATTGTCTTCACCGGTGATAGCGCCTAGATCATCGTTATCTCGTGTGGGAGATGTTAACTTGCCTGTGGAGCTGGGGGAAATGATATCCACATCACTGGCCGTGAGTGCATAGGTATAGGGATTGAAGTACTCGTTGAGCATTTCCAATGTCTCATCCTCAAAGCCCACATAATAAGAAAGACTATCAATATACCGCGGCTCACCGGGCAGGACAAACATATTGATATGGGAAGCGCCGATTTTGACCGCCTGGATTCCCAGCCATACCAGCTGGCCCTTGGTAATATCGCTTTCCACGTTATCCTTGATACATTGTGCCATTTCCGGAATCTTCACAATATTAGCCGGCGTCATAAACTCCGCCGCCAGCTCTTTCAAAAATTCCTGCTGCTTCTGGATCCGATCCACATCGCCGCCGTTGGTGCCGGTACCTTGGGTGCCGTCATTGTTTTTCCGCCAGCGGAGAAATTCTACCACCTGCTGGCCGTCCATATGCTGTTTGCCCTTTTCAAAATGAATATGCAGATCCTGGGAAGGATCGTCATAATACATATAGAAGGGAACCTCATAATCAATGCCGCCTATAATATCTACAAATTCCGCAATGGCATCAAAGCTAAAGACGATATATTTGTCAAAATCAAAGCCCAGCAGCTTGTTGATTTCCTTGCGGGTACCTTCGATTCCCTTGGAATAGGCGCTATTGATCTTTTTATTTTTTCGGGAAACATCGCTCATGGTATCCCGGGGGATGTTTAAGACGTTCACTTCCCCCTCTGCGATGTCCATAGAGACCATCATCATGGAGTCCGTCCGGGTACCATCCTCGTCAGTGGCGCCGATAAAGAAGGTAAAGTAATCCTCCTTCCGGTTTTCACCCTGAATGGTCAGAGCGTCGCCGCCGTCCATGTTGGCCTGGCCTTGATCCATACCGGTATCCGGCGGCTGCACATAATAATGCCACGCAGCGGCGCCGCTTGCAAAGATTGCCAGCAGGATCACCAACACAAGGATGATCCTGCGCCGCTTTTGAGCCGGAGTGCGCTGCTCTTTTTTCAGCTTTTTGGCCGCTTTTTTCTCCCGTTTGGCCTGCTCTTTTTCCTGCTTGATCCGCAATCTTTCCTGCTTGGGTGTCAGAACCTCGGGAATATCCAATGCCAATTCCTCGGAAGCCGGCAAAGCCGTTTCTTGCTCCCGAACCGGCTTTTCTTCCGCCGGCTCTTCATAAAAAGATTCGGTCTCTTCCGTTTCTTTTAAAAGAGGCTCTGTTTCTTTTCGGCCTTTCTCGTGCTTGGCGATTCTCTTTTTATTGCCGCCGCCACCGTAAAATTTCATAAGTTCCTCACTTTTTATCCATTAGCAGACCGTTTCTGGCCTCAATGGTATCCAAATGGATCTCCAGCTTCCGATCCAGCAAATCCCGAATGGAAAAATCCAGGCAATACAACATTGCCTGATTCAGATCTGTCTCAGCCAGCTTTCTGGCCGGCTTCACCCCTTCAAAGGTTCGGGTCTCCTCTATAAAGTCCGCTAAGTATATAATTTTGTCCATCTTTGTCATATGCTTTCGCCCAGTGGTATGGTAGGAGATTGCATCTGCCATTTCCTGATCGATGCCATAGGCCTCCTGAGCGATCTTGGCAGCTGTCTTTCCATGGAGGATTTTGGCCGCTCTTTTCTCGACATCACAGGTCATTATACCGTATTTTTCGCATAAATACAACTGTTCCTCCGCAGAAAATCCCTTGGTGATATCGTGAAGCAGGGCGGCAAAGGCACAGCGCTCCGGATCCGCCCCATATTTTTGCGCCAGGCTGTAGGCTGCTTTTTCACAGCCTAACGTGTGCTGGAGCCGGTAACCGGTAAGCCGCTTTAAAATATCCTGTCTGGTTTCTTCATCGTATCGCATGCTGTCTCCTCCCTTTTATCCCGGTTTTCCCTATTCTGTCTGATATAAATGATGGGCCTTAATATACTGATAAACGGACAGGGGAACATTATCACTGAGGCTTTGCCGCACCTGGGTTGAGGATACCTCCACCGGCGGGCATACAATAATATGAACCTTAGCGTTTAAATCTTTGCGCAGCTGGACTGCCTTTTTCTCAATGGCCGCTTCCTCATGGGGATGACGGGCCACCACCGCCAGATGGCACAGCCTTGCAATGGTCTGGGGCTGATACCACTGGTCAAAGCTCAAAAACATATCCGTTCCCATAATAAAATAAAAGGTATCCGTGGGATGCTCCTGACAAAGCTCTGTCAAAGTCAGGGCCGTGTAGCTGGTGCCCTGTCGCCGGATCTCCCGCTGGGAAATCTCCGCTCCAATCTCTTGCGCTGCCAGCTGGGTCATTTCCAGCCGCTGTTTGGTAGTCGCAGAGCCTTGGGGGATTTTTTTGTGGGGCGGCTGACCTGTGGGAATAAGCAGAATCTTGTCCAGTCCCAGCTGCTGCCGGGCTGCCTTAGCTGCCCACAGATGGCCGTTATGGGGCGGGTTAAAGGTACCGCCCAAAATTCCGATCTTCATCCTTATATCAACTCAATCTGCTTATTTTCCCGGCTTTCCCGGTATAAAACGATCTTGGAGCCAATGCACTGAACCGGTTCCGCCCCCAGCTTTTCACAGATCTCTGCCGCCGCGCTCTTAGGCGCCAAAAAAGCGGACTCCAACAGCTTGATCTTAATCAGCTCATGACATTCCAGAGCCTGATCTGTTTCCTGGAGGAAGGATTCGCTGATGCCGTCCTTGCCGATAATCAAAACGGGCTGCAGGGTGTTGGCCAGACCTCTCAAATATGCTCTCTGTTTGCTTGTAATCATATCCTTCTTCTCCTACTTTAATTTTTGCAGTTCCCTTTTAAGGGCCTGCAGGGCACGGCCTCTATGGGAAATCTTATTTTTCTCTTGTCCCGGCAGCTCGCCAAAGGTGCAGCCGTATTCCGGCAAATAAAACAGGGGATCATAACCAAAGCCGCCGGTACCGTGACGTTCGGTCAAAATACGGCCAAAGCAACGGCCCTCCACGGTGATCTCCCGACCGTCCGGCAAGATACAGGCAATGGCCGCCGTATAATGCGCGTCCCGCTTTTCCGCCGGCACCCCTTCCAGGTTTTTCAGCAGAAAATCGTTTCGATCCTCATCTGTCCCTTCGCAGTACCGGGCGGAATAAATGCCGGGACCGCCGTCCAGTGCGTCCACACACAGACCGGAATCATCGGCAATGGCAGGCATACCGGTAAATCGAACGGCCGATCGGGCTTTGATCCGAGCATTTTCTGCAAAAGAGGTACCATCCTCTACCGGTTCTGGCGCATCCTTTGGCAGAGCCTCCGCCTCCCAGCCCAGCTCCTGTAAGATCGCGTTGATTTCCCGGATCTTCCCCGGATTTCTGGTTGCTAATACAAATTTCATATCAGTTCTCCTGTGATCTTCTTTTGCTCCCGACAAAGCTTGCCTGTCCCCTTTTTACATAGGGAGAGAAGCTTTTCCATCTCCCCTTTGGAAATAGGCCGGCCCTCACCGGTACGGTACACCTGCAAAATCTCTCCTTGCCCGGTCATCCAAACGGTCAGCACCGCCTCCGCCTGAGAAACCTCCTTTTCCCCGGGATCCAAAACCGGCTCACCCTGACAGATACCAGCGCTGACAGCGGCGATCTGGGTGCCCATAGGCATCCGCCGCAAATAGCCCTCCGCCATCCGGCCTTTCAAAGCCAGATACAGCGCCGCACCGCTGCCGGCAACTGCCGCGCCCATGGGGTCGCCGTCCGCCTGCAAAACATCGCAGTCCAGGGTGACCGTAACACCGTCCATTTTGTGCAGATCTGTCACCCCTCGCAAGGCGGCCCCCAGCTTTTGGCTCAACAGGTCATATTCCGCCTGATGGCTTTCTCGAGGCTGCCGCTTGGCTGTGGCCGCAGGCAAGACGTTATATTCTGCCTGAATCCAACCAGTACCCTTTTCCCAGCAGGCATCCGGTACCCCTTTTTTTACCGTGGCCACGCAAAGCACCCGGGTCTTGCCCAATTCCGCCATCACAGATCCTGCCCCATAAGCGCTGACACCGGTGGTCAGCTTGAACTTGCGCATTTCATCGCTTCTTCTCAGATCCGGTCTAGCCATGGGCTTCCTCCTGCTCCGCCAGGCTGGTAGGCAGCAAAGCGTCCATAAATTCTTCCTTGTTGAATGGCATCAGGTCTTCCATGCCCTCGCCTACACCCACAAATTTAACAGGGATGCGCAGGCCGCCGGAAATGGCCACGACAATGCCTCCCTTGGCGGTACCATCCAGCTTGGTTAACACAATGCCGCTGACAGCGGCTGCCTTGTTAAACTGCTCTGCCTGGGAAACCGCGTTTTGTCCCGTAGTAGCATCCAGCACAAGCAGAGTTTCCCGGGAAGCCTCCGGCAGCTCCCTCTCAATAACCCGGTCAATCTTGGCCAGCTCGTTCATCAGATTGGCTTTGTTGTGCAGCCGCCCTGCGGTGTCAATGATAATCACATCCGCTTCTCTGGCCTTGGCCGCCTGGATGGTATCAAAAACTACGGAAGCCGGGTCTGCGCCGCCGCCATGCTTGACGATATCCGCACCGGCCCGCTTAGCCCAAATGGCCAGCTGCTCCGCTGCCGCTGCCCGGAAGGTATCCGCCGCGCCTAAAATCACGTTTTTGCCCTCCTGGTTGTAGCGGTAAGCCAGCTTGCCGATGGTGGTGGTTTTACCTACGCCGTTGACGCCGATGACCAAAATCACAGACGGTTTGGTATCCAGCCGCATTTCCGTATCGTCCACCATTTTTTCCCTTAGAATTTCCTTGATGGTGCGAACCAGCTCCTCCTGGCTTTCGATCTTCTGCCGTTTTGCCCGCTTACGCAGCTCGTCCACGGCCTCCATTGCCGTCTGGGAACCTAAATCTGCCAGAATCAGAGCTTCCTCCAGTTCCTCCAAAAAGTCTTCATCTACCTGCTGAAAAACAGCAACCAAGGAACCAAGCTGATCGGACACCGCATCTGTAGTCTTTTTCAGCCCTTCCTTGATCTTATTAAAAAACCCCATTTTTTCCTCCCTTTCTCTCTATGGGAAAGCGCGCCGCTTTCTCGGGGATGATTTCCTATTATTCCCACATATAACCCAAAATATGGGAAGCTGCCTGGTTTTTTTCATTTTTCCGGCCATTCGCCGGCATCTGTCCTATTTTTATGCCCGTTTTGGGAAAAACAGTCCCAAAGGCTGCTGTTTTTTCCGTTTTTCTTGTGTTCAAACAGCATGATTATTTTATCGTATCATCTTTTTGCTCTTTTTTCAACACTCTTCTCGGATATCCATGAAAAAAACTGACATGTAAAGGCTTTTACATGTCAGTTTTATCTTCTGCCCGGATTTGATATTTTTCCACATCTCCTGCCTGAATCTGCACCTGTCCTGGGAAAAATTCCTTTTGCAGACGCAAAAGATTGCGCCGCTTTTGTCCAATCGCCTTGGAAAGATCGGCAGGATGCACCAAAAAGGTCACATTTCCCTTTTTCCCATCCAGCAGCCTTTTCATTCGCCGGTAAAACCATTCTCCATAGCAAAGCTCTCCCAAAGCAGGATGATAAGCCCCGGCCATGACCTGCTCCCCCAGTTCTTCCGTAGGATTCAGCCCCAGACGAATCACTGGAATGCCCGCCGGCAGCAAAACCTCCAGCCCATCGGCGCACCAGTCTGCCGCCTGCTCTACAGTCAGGGGCTGATAGCAGCCCTGCTCATACAGCTGTGCAAGCTCCGTGTCCGGCAGCACGGCCACCGGATAAAGCCGCACCCCATCCGGCTTCAGCGCCGCCGCCTGCCAAACAGAACGCAGACAGCCCTCCCGGCTGTCACCGGGCAAACCGACCATCAGCTGCAAAACCAAGGAAAAGCCTGCCTCGTGGATCCATTTCGCCGCTCGGATGGTATCCGCCGCCTTATGCCCCCGCTTGGCCTTTTCCAACACCTCATCCGACATAGACTGAGCCCCCAGCTCAATGGTTTTTACCCCATAAAGCCTAAGGCGCTCTAAAATTTCTTCGTCGATGGCATCCGGCCGGGTGGAAAGGCGGATGCTCTCAATTTTCCCTGCCTTTAAAAAAGGCTGAACCGCTTCCAGCAGCGCCTTCTGCTCCTGCCATGGGATAGCGGTAAAGCTGCCTCCATAAAAGGCCGCCTGGGCGGTCTGTCCTGGAATTTTCGCCAAATTCTCCGCCAGCTGCCGTGTCATCTCCTGGGGAGACAAAGGCCGCTGGGCCGCAATAGCCCGCTGGTTGCAAAATACGCACTGGCAGGGACAGCCGGCATGGGGCACGAAAATCGGAAGAATCCGTGCCATCAGCCTTCGATGCCCATCAGCTCCAGAGCCTTTTTCGCCGCCATTTGCTCCGCTTCCTTTTTGCTGCGGCCGACGCCCTGAGAAAATACATTGCTGTTTAACAGAACCTCCACGGTAAACCGCTTATCGTGGTTGGGGCCGGTCTCTCCGGCCAGCCGGTAGGTCAAAATCTCCTGCCGGTTGCGCTGAACGATCTCCTGCAGGGTGGTCTTGTAATCCCGGAAGGCCAGCCCCTTTTCCGCAAGCTCCAGCTTTTCCGGCAAAAAGCGCATCACAAATTTCCACGCCGCGTCAATGCCGCCGTCCAGATAGATGGCCGCCAGCAAAGCCTCGGTGGCATCCGCCAGGATGGAAGGCCGGTGCCGGCCGCCGCTGTTTTCCTCGCCTCTGCCCAGCATAATTTCTTCATCGATGCCCAATTCCCTCGCGACTTCGTATAGTGTCTTTTCACATACCACAGCCGCCCGCAGTTTGGTCAGCTCGCCTTCGGGCAGATGCTGGTAATGATGAAAAATATAATCCGCTGAGATCATGCCCAATACGGAATCGCCAAGAAACTCCAGCCGTTCGTTGTTGTGCTTATACTTGTCCCGATGCTCATTGGCACAGGACGAATGGGTCATAGCAATTCGAAACAGCTCTTCATTTTTAAACTCATAACCAATTTTATCCTTCCGCATCATATCCTCCTTACCTGATTTGTAATAGGCGGCAAGGCAGAACAAAAACCCCGATCCGGGGCTTTTGCAAACGATCCAAACGCCGTCACCGACAAGAAGCCCGCAGCGCCGAACGCCTTGGGCTGTCTTATCTTATGTTTTCTGGGCGAAAACTATGCATCCTCGCCGATGAGCTTTACCAGATCGCCAACGGTCTGAAGACCAGCGGCGGTTTCATCGTTGATTTCTGCCAGGCCGAATTCCTCTTCGATGGTCATAATCATATCCACCAGATCCAGAGAATCAATATCCAGATCCTCCTTAAAAGTGGTTTCCATGGTGATCTCGTCCGGGTCAACGCCCATTTGTTCAGAAATGATCTTCCGCAACCGATCCAATACCATTTCTAACATCTCCCTTGTATTTTTATATTATAGATAATATGCAATCTGCCCAAATCTGTCAATAGTTAATCTGCATTTTCTTGCTTTTGCAAGGTCATATAGGGAATGTTCTCCGTGATCTCCTGAATCATACCAGAGCCGGCATAATCAATAGCTTGGCGGATGGCGTTTTGAATGCTCAAAGCATTGGAAGAACCATGGGCCTTGATGACTGCCTTGGAAATACCCATAAAGGGAGCGCCGCCGGTTTCCTCATAACTCATTTTGGCTTTCATGTTATGTACACCGCCACGCACCATCAGATAGGCCAGCTTACTCCTACCGTTTTCCATAAAGACATCCTTGAACATTTCCGCCATATATACAGCCACGCCCTCTATAGATTTGAGCAGCACGTTGCCGGCAAAGCCGTCGCATACCAGCACATCGCAAACACCCTGGGGCACATCTCTGGCCTCCACATTGCCGACAAAGTTTAATCTGCCATTATCATGGGCCTGTTTTAAAAGGGCATAGGCTTCCTTTTGCAGGGGGCCGCCCTTGCTGTCCTCCGAGCCAATGTTCAAAAGGCCGATGCGGGGATTTTCCAGCCCCATCATCTTTTTCATATACAGGCTGCCCATAAAGCCGAACTGGAGCAGATATTCCGCCGTACATTCCGTGTTGGCGCCGCTGTCCAGAAGCAGCACGCCGTTTTTGCCCGGCAGGATGGCTCCCAAAGCACCCCGGCGAATGCCGGGAATCCGCTTGGCATACAAAGTTGCGCCGGAAAGCAGGGCGCCCGTGGAGCCGGCGGACACAATCGCGTCTCCCTCTCCTTTTTTCAGCATGGTCAGAGCCACCGCCATGGAAGAATCCTTCTTATGGCGCAGCACTGTAGCCGGGTCGTCATGCATGCCCACGACCTCGCTGGCATGGACAACGTAAATGTTGGCCTTGGCGCCGCCGGTCTTTTCCAGCTCTGCCTTGACCGCGTCCTCCCGGCCGACCAGTACGATCTCAGTCCCCGGATAAAGCTCTGCTGCCATCTGGGCGCCTTTTACAATCTCCGCCGGTGCATGGTCACCGCCCATAGCGTCTACTACGATCCTCATACTTACCCCTTCTTTCCTTTTTCGATACACACTGCCAAGGCCGCCAAGGCCCGCTCGGACAGCTTGAGATTTTTCTCTTTCTTTCCCTTGACCCGATAACCCAGGGAGTCAATAATGCCAAAATTGATGTTCATCGGCTGAAATTTGGCTACGGTTTCATTGGACACATAGGCTCCCAGGGCGCCGATGGCAGTGGTGGAAGGAAATTCTATCATTTCCTCTCCCGCAAGCTCCCGCGCCAGGTTCAGCCCAGCCTCCAAACCAGAGGCAGCGGATTCCACATAGCCCTCCACGCCAGTCATCTGGCCTGCAAAGCGGATGCGAGGCTCTGCCCGCAGCCGGAAATGGTGATCCAAAAGGCGGGGAGAATCCAAAAAAGTGTTTCGGTGCATCACGCCGTAGCGGACAAACTCTGCATTTTTCAAAGCCGGGATCATAGAAAACACCCGCTTTTGCTCCCCAAATTTCAAATGGGTCTGGAAGCCTACCATGTTGTAAAGGGTGCCATCCGCGTTATCCTTACGCAGCTGCACCACAGCGTAAGGATCCTTCCCTGTTTTGGGATCAGGCAGGCCCACTGGTTTTAAAGGCCCGAACAGTAGGGTATCATGCCCCCGGCGTCCCATAACCTCCACCGGCATACAGCCTTCAAAGACCTTTTTATCCTCAAAGCCGTGAACCGGCGCTTCCTCCGCCTGGCACAAAGCATGCCAAAAGGCATCGTATTCCTCCCGGCTCATAGGACAGTTGATGTAATCCGGCGTACCCTTATCATAACGGGAGGCGAAATAGGCGCTGTCCATATCCACGCTTTCAAAGGTAACGATCGGGGCCGCCGCATCGTAAAAGTGAAGATATTCCGACTGACCCAGCTTTTTCTGAATGGTGTCAAAGAAAGCGTCTGAGGTCAGGGGGCCGGTG
Source organism: uncultured Oscillospiraceae bacterium (assembly GCA_964605215.1). Lineage (GTDB taxonomy): Bacteria > Bacillota > Clostridia > Oscillospirales > Butyricicoccaceae > CAZSBD01. The sequence goes on from CAZSBD010000039.1 coordinate 10,656, forward strand.
GCAATGATCACTGGCCCTTCCGGGATCTCCGTTACCTCCTCTTCCACCACGGTAATATTCGGATGGCTGCGGATTTTTTCCGTAATCATCGCAGAAAAGCCCTGGCGGTCAACAGCCAGCGCGCCGCCGGCTTCCACCCGGGCGGCATCCGCGCAGGCAATGATCAGGCCGTCCAGCCGCCGCATTTCCTCCTTCAAAAGGCCGGCGCCGTTGGCAAGGTCACCTGCCCGCAGGGAATTGGAACA
>CAZSBD010000040.1:0-10835 GCA_964605215.1 uncultured Oscillospiraceae bacterium
TTTTCGAATATATCCGTAACGCATCCACAGACCTCCTGTTTTGTTTGTTTTCTTTGTATCATAGCATAAAACTAGACGAATGAAAAGAGCGGTTGCAAAACCGAGCGGGGCTGGGCTATAATAAAAATAATCCAATTAAGAAAAACGGGGAAGAGATAGGATATGCAAAAAGACTTTTATGGAGAGGGCAGACAGCCTTTATATAAATCTGTATACTTATATTTTCGTCAGCAAATCGAAAGTGGTTTTTTAGCGAAAGGAAATAAGCTGCCTTCCATCCGGCAAATGACCCGGGACAGTGGAGTTAGCCGCACTACGGTGGAAACCGCCTATGAGCAGTTATGCGCAGACGGTTATGTAGTCTGCCGTCCCCAAAGCGGCTATTATGTCAGCGACCTCCACATCCGCAGTAAGCCCCGCCAAGCGGCACAGCGGCCCAAGGAGATTATGGAAAAGGAATTGCGTTATGATTTTTCTGGTAAACGAATGGACAGTCGGGAATTTGACTTTGGCATCTGGCGCAAACTGGCGAAAAACGTGATGCAGGACAGCGAGCCTTTTATGGCCTACGGTTTTCCTCAGGGTGAGCCTCGCCTGCGGGAACAGATCGCAAAATATCTGTCTGCCGGCCGGGGCGTTTATGCGGCCAGTGAGCAGATTATCATTGGCGCCGGTGTCCAAAGCCTGCTGCATCTGTTCTGTGCCATAATTGATAAGAACCAGGTCAAAATCGCCTTTGAAACGCCGGGTTTTTCAAAGGGCTATCAGATTTTTCAGGATCATAAAATACCGGCGGTTTTCGTGCCTAGCGACGGTCATGGTATTGATGTGAAGCGGCTATACGAAAGCGGGGCCAATGTCCTGTATGTCAGCCCGTCGCATACCTTTCCAACCGGCGCCACGATGCTTCATTTTAAGCGGAAAGAACTGCTTGGCTGGTCAGCGGAAACCGGCGGCTTAATTATCGAGGATGACTATGACGGGGAGCTGAAATATAGTGGTAAGCCTCTGGCCACCCTGACCAGCCTAGACAGCCAGGGTCATGTCTTTTATTTGGGTACCTTTTCCAAGCTGCTGCCCCCTTCCTTGCGGATCAGTTACTTGATTTTACCGGAAGGATATGTGGAGGCTTATCAGAAAATTGCCGCCAATTATAACCAGACTTCCTCCACCATGGAGCAGCTGACCATGGCAAGCTATATAGAAAACGGCTATTTGGAAAAGCAAATTCGCCGGCTGCGCCGCATCTATGGTCGGAAAAACAGTGAGGTGGCCCGGGCCTTTAAAAAGTATTTTGGGGATATGGCCACGGTTTATCCCAACGATACCGGCCTTCATGTGACAGTTTCTCTGAAAACCCGGGAGAGCGCCGGGGAAATCTGCAAAAAGGCGGAAGATCAGGGAATTGGTCTGATTCCCATGTTCACGCAACAGGCAGATGGGGAGCAGGCGCGGATCTATATGTCGTGCGCCTCCATTCGGGAAGAAGAGATCGAAGAAGCCATCCGTATTTTGCGAGGGCTGATGATATAAGGAGAAGAGGGAAATATGAACGGAGAGACGGAGAAGCATCTGAATGTCGGCCATCGGGAGCGGATGCGTAAACGATACCAGCAAAGCAGCTTGGACAGCTTTGCGGATCATGAGATTCTGGAGATGCTGCTTTATTACTGCCTGCCCAGGCGAGACACCAATGGGTTAGCCCATCAGATTTTGGATGCCTTTGACGGTAAGTTTCATTCCGTGCTGGATGCTTCCTGTGAAGAGCTGACGCAGATTCCAGGCGTTTCGGAAAATACAGCGGTGCTGCTTTCCATGCTGCCCCAGGTGTTTCGGCGATATCGGGAATCTATGGATATTGGAGACCGCAAAAGGCTGAACAGTGCGAAAGCAGCGGGAAATTATTTTATCCCCAAGTATATTGGCAGGATCCGGGAAACGGTAATGCTGGTATGTGTGGATGGCAAATGCCGGGTAATCAATTCTCAAATCCTGATAGAAGGAACTGTGGACACGGCGCCTATCTCTGTACGGCGGATTGCGGAAATTGCCCTGCGTTACAATGCCTTTGGCGTGCTGCTGGCTCATAATCATCCCGGCGGACAGGCGCTGCCATCCCGGGAGGATATTTTTCTTACCCAGGAAATTGCCAAAGGGCTGGCTGTTCTGGGGATCCGTTTGGTGGATCATATTATCATCGCTGGGGAGGATTATACCTCTATGTCAGAAAACCGGTTGTACAATCAAAATATCCGTTAAGCCGTGAGCCGCCAAAAGGCCAGGAGAATTAAAAGCAGTCCGCTGATTATGCTGCTGCCCTGGCCTTCACCGAAAGGCAGCCATTTTGCTGAGAAGATGCCCAGGACGCAAAAAACAAGAGAAATCAAAAACATATAAGGCAGCAGAATCCATAAGGGTTGGCGGAAGGAAAGACTGAGGCCTGTGAAAAAGCAATCCAGGGAAAGGGGAAGGGCTAGAAAGACCGCTTCATAGGGGGTTAGGCTTTTAGAATCATCTTGATCCGCCTTGGTTTTATCCAGATAGATTTCAAAGACCAAATGAATCTTGGCCAGACGCAGATGGAGCCTGCCCAGACGCAGTTTTTTGCTGAGAGTCTGGATAGGCCCTTCCAGCAGGCTGGCGCAGCCCAGAAAAAGCAGGATGGCAAAGCCAAAGTATGTAAAGACCGGAGGAGAAACCAGCTGCCGCAGACCGAAGCCGGCCGCCGCTGCCGCCGCCAAATAGACAGTACTCACGCCGGAAAGCACCAGAACTGAGGCCGGCAGGATTCGAATGCCCCGCAGGCCGTAGGATAAGCATACGAAAAAAAGATCCAAAGAAATCGCGGCTAAAAGCAGAAATTCCACAAAAATCAATCCCTTGCACATTCATATTGTCAGCTTATGCGGCGGGAAAATTAAGGTGAAAAAATACTTGCTTTCTTTTATGAAATGTGATAAAATGAGTTGAAAAAACGGGCAATCCTCTGCTCATCTTGAGGATTCGAAGCACGATTGTCTAGGACGAAAGGAATACTAATTATGGATTTAGTAAAAGCATTATCCGAGCAGCACATTAAAACAGACCTGCCCGAGCTGAAGATCGGTGATACCGTTAAGGTACACGCAAAGATCAAGGAAGGTACCCGTGAAAGAATTCAGATCTTCGAGGGTACGATTATTGCTATGAAGCACACTGGCGTAAACAAGAGCGTAACTGTAAGACGTGTTTCTTACGGTGTTGGCGTTGAGAAGACCTTCCCAGTTCATTCTCCCAACATCGCAAAGTTTGAAGTTGTTCGTCATGGTCGTGTTAGACGGTCTAAGCTGTACTATTTGCGCGACAGAGTCGGCAAGGCAGCAAAGGTTCAGGAAAAGCTGTAATCTGAACGAGACAGAAAAGGAGGTTGTGGAAGCAGCCTTCTTTTTTTGTTTTTGCGACGGTGAGTTGACGCAGTGTGAAAAACGGGAGGAAAATGCATGAAAAAAGCAATCAGCCTTTTACTGGCGGTGTGTGCTGTTGGTTTGCTTGCCGGCTGTGCCAGCGGCCAGGAAGAAGAATATGCCACGGATTTCTATGCTATGGATACCTTTATGTCCATCAAGGCTTACGGAAACGGGGCAGAGGAAGCGGTTCAGGAAGCAGAGCACGATATCAATGATTTGGAAAATCTCATTTCCCGCACTCGGGATTACAGTGAGATCTATCAACTCAATGAAACCAAGAGTATGCAGGTTTCCTATGAAACCTATGCTATTTTACAGGCAGCGGAAGAAGCAGCCAAGGAGACAGAGGGCAAGTTTGATCCCACAGTAGCGTCTATTACGGATTTATGGAAGATCGGCACGGAAGATGCCCGCCTGCCCGCTCAAAGTGAAATCAATCAGGCTTTGTCTGGTGTGGATTACCATAATCTAGTATTGGGAGAAAATAATCAGGTAACGCTTTTAAATAACGCCAAGATCGATTTGGGTGGCATTGGCAAAGGTTACGCTGCCAATCAGGTGGTGGCCAAGCTGAAAAAGCAAGGCATCAAAAGGGCTTTGATCTCTTTGGCAGGCAATATTTATGTCATTGGCTCTAAGGATGACTCCCGGGGCTGGAACGTAGGCGTGGCGGATCCGGACAATCCGGCGGAAAGTCTGGTTTCCATTGAGCTGACAGATGAATCTATCGTCACCAGCGGAGATTATGAGCGCTATTTTGAGCAGGACGGAAAGGTCTATCATCATATTTTTGACGCCAAAACCGGATATCCGGCGGAAAGCGATCTGCGCAGCGCAACAGTGGTGATGAAAGACTCAGCCAAGGCAGATGCTTACGCGACGGCAATGTACTGTATGGGCCGTCAGGTGGCGATGGAGTTTTGCCAGGAGCAGGGGATTGAAGGCATTTTTATTACCAAGGATCATAAGATCTATGCCACACCCGGTATCCATGATCGGGTGAAGTTCCTGGGAGAAAATACGGATTATGTTTATGAGTAAATATGGGCTAAAAAAAGGGGATCTTCTCCTGATCGCGTTACTGATCGCGGCGGCGGCAGCCATTTGGGGGGTATTTGCCGCTCAACAGACGGACAGCGTTTATGGAGAGATTTGGCAGGATGGAGAGCGTATTCATTTAATTAAGCTTTCTGAAAATTATGAAAAAACCATCACGGTTCAGGGAAAAAACTATACGGATACCATTGAAATTTCTGATGGAAAAATGCGGTTTATTTCGGCGGATTGTCCAGACAAGGTCTGCGTACATACGGGCTGGATTTCCAAAAGCGGACAGTTGGCGGTGTGCATTCCCAATCGGGTGATGATTCGGATCACCGGCGGCCAATCAGATCTGGATGCCGTGACCAGTTAAGGGGAGGGAAGGTTATGAAAAAAATTGCCCTTTGTGGTGTGTTGACCGCCCTGGCTTTGGCGCTTTCCTTGCTGGAAGGTTGGGTTCCTCTGATGCTGATCGTTCCCGTTCCGGGCATTAAATTAGGGCTGGCTAATGTTGTAACGGTATTTGCCTTGGCCTGGCTGACGCCCAAGGAGGCCATAGCCATTCTTTTGTGCCGGGTTACGTTAGCGGCTGTCTTTGCCGGTAGTGTAACATCCTTCCTGTTCAGTCTGCTGGGCGGTATGCTTTCTTTGTGCGTCATGTATCTATTTATGAAAGGGAAAAAATGGTTTTCTATCTTCGGGGTATGTATAGCCGGCGCCGCCGCTCATAATGTGGGACAGATCATCGCTGCCATCTTTGTGATGCAGTCGGTTTCCGTCATCAATTATCTGCCGGTGCTGCTGCTGGCTGCTATTCCGCTGGGACTGATTTCCGGCATGGTCTCCCGTATGGTTCTAAAACATTTGTCCAGAATTTACGCAGGATAAATGTATATTTTCCAGCTTACCGCCCATACTAAGGATAAAATGTAAGGGAGGTAATGAACTTGAAAAAAATTGGTTCACTTTTACTGGCGTTGATGCTGACCATGTCTATTTTGACCGGCTGTGGAACAGATAATACAGCAGGTAACGATAACCTTGGCGGCAGTACCAATGATGCTGTTTCAGATAATGGCACTACCAACGGAAACGGCACAGGTAACGGCAATGGAACCGATAGCAGCACCACCAATGATAGCAACACCTTGACAGATCAGGATGGAGATGGCATTATGGGTGATGAGGGTGTTGGTACCGGTACTTCAGATAATGCGTCCAACGGCCTGAAAGACGACACCAATTCCACGACCAATGGAACCAATAACAACCTCAATGGGGAAAACAATGGTGTGACCAATCCCCAGTAACGGAAATGCCTTTCGGGAAAAAACCGGAGGGCATTTTCTTTTTTTGTCAGAAAGCAGACACAAAAGGACAGGATTTTCCGTTGTGTTTTGCCAGGAATGTTGCTATAATGGCTTTATAATCATTTTTAAGGAAAACCAGACGGAGGATAGACACTTGAACGAGAATGGGAGAATTTTCAGAACAACCACCTTTGGCGGTTTCAATAAATCCGATGTGCTGGAATATATACAGCGCACTGCCGATAAACAAAAGGCGGAGCTTGAAAAGCTGGCGGAAGAAAACCAAACCCTGCAGGCCGAGCAGCAGGAAGCCATTGAAATGGTAAAAAAGCTGCGGCAGGATGCTCAAAGACTGGAAGAGCGGGCCCAGCTGCTGGAACGTCAGCATCAGGCAGATCAGGAAAAGCAAAAAGCTGAGGGGGAAAATCCACTCCAGGATGTGGTGGCCCGAATGAAGGACGAGCAGCAGGCTATGGAAGATACCATCCAAGCGTTGCAAAGTCAGCTGGAACAGGAACGAACCAAGCAGCAGGAACTGGAGCAGGCCAATACTTGTCTCAAGGTAGAACTGTGCCAGATGCAGAAAAAGGTGGAGGAAAGTGAAAAACGAGATGAAGAACTCAGCAGAGAAAAGGAATGCCTGACGCAGATGGAACTGGAAGCTCGTAAGCGGGCCGGTGAGCTGGAGGAAGTAACCCGTCAACGAGTGGATGCTTTGGAGAAGGAAACCAGTAAACGAGCGAAGGATATTGAGGAACGGGCGCTGACAGACGCCCAGAATATCCGGATGCAGTCAGCCCAGCTGCTGACAGAGCTAAAGAATCGGTTTGCAGATTTTGGCACAAACTGCGAAAGCTTGTCGCGGGAAGTTAAGGCTCGAAATGAAAGAATTCAGGCCAGCTTCCAAAAAATAAGCGAGGAAACGCAAAAACTCATCCAACAAAAACAGGAAGAGATTCAGACAGAATTTCTGAATATGATCCGGGATGTGGATCAGGTGGCGGCTTCTCTGGGAGACGTAATGATGGGTGAGCTTGCCAAAGAAACAGAAATAGAAGGGCTGGAGGAACGAGAGACTATGGAAGATGTCTTGACTGGATTTCAAAAATCGGCTCAGATAAAGGGAGAGGAATAAAGATGGCACATTATGATTTACATACCAGCCAGCTGCGGGACTATGTTCATAAGCTGAAAGCAGGCGACACAGTGAATCTGACCGGCACAGTTTACACCGCAAGAGATGCGGCCCACAAAAAAATCGTGGCGGCCATGGAAGCAGGCGAACCGCTGCCCTTTCCGATGCAGGATGCAGTGATCTATTACGCCGGCCCGACACCGGCGAAGCCAGGTCAGGTCATTGGTTCCTGTGGTCCTACCACAGCAGGCCGGATGGATCCCTTTGCACCCAAACTGATTGCAAATGGTTTGGTTTGCATGATCGGCAAGGGTGTACGGAATGAAAAGGTTGCGCAAGCCATGCAAGACCATGGCTGCGTTTATATGGCGGCTATCGGCGGCGCAGGCGCAATTATTGCCGGTTCTGTTAAGGAACTGGAAGTAGTAGCCTATGAAGAACTGGGCTGTGAATCCGTGAAAAAGCTGACGGTGGAAAGCTTCCCGGCTATTGTTTCTATGGATGCACAAGGCGGCACGCTGTATGGCGATTCTCCTTATCGGATACAGGGATAAAGCATGAAAAAATACCGAATTTTGCTTCTGGACATGGATCGGACCTTCTTTGATTTCCCGGCTACGGAACGGCGAGCTTTTTTTCGGGCCACAGAGGAAATGGGTCTTTCTATGACAGAGGACATGTATCGGAGCTATGAGCAGATCAATCTGAACTGCTGGGAAAGACTGGAGCGTGGAGAGTTGACCCGAGAGCAGCTTAAAAGGGAGCGGTTCCTCTTGCTGTTTGCACGGCACGGTATCGTCTTTGCCGGGGATCTGGATGAGCTGAACCATCATTATTATATCTGGCTGTCGCAGGGCGGCGATTTGTACCCCGGTGCTTGGGAGTTGTGGCGCAGAATGCATCAGGCTTATCGCCTGTGTGTGCTGACAAACGGTAACTGGGATTCCCAGCGTTCCCGCCTGGAAGCGGCCGGGGTCTGGGAAATGACAGACGGTTATGTGGCCTCCAGCGAGATGGGCAGGTCCAAGCCGGATCCAGCGATTTTTGCCTATGCGATGGAAAAAATGGAGGATCCGGATCCTTCCCATTATCTGGTCATTGGGGATTCCTATTCCGCAGATATCCAGGGCGCTTTTGCAGCCGGTCTGGATGCCATTTGGTATAATCCCGCTGGTTTGCCAGCTGCCGGACCTGTGCCGGCCTATGTGGCGGCGGATTATTCGGAGATTTGCCAGATTTTAGAGATTTAGTTTTTGATAATCGAGCATATTACCACCGTACAGGGCATATCCTTTGGAAGAAAGGAGCTGTGAGGTGGTATTTTTTGTTTTTCTGCATTCGATTTCGGCGCTGGGCGGCAGTTTTGGGACTTTTGCTTTGCCTGACGCCGCTCTTATTTGCCCTAAGCGGCCCGAAAAAAGCTCAGGCTACCGGAGATTTTATCCATTGGGCGGAGTTTAATGTTCCCTATGAGGCTTTGGAGCGTACTTATTCCTATGATGTGGAAAACGAGGGCAGGATCAGTTGGATTGATCTGCTGGCCATTTTGGCAGCCAAGTACGGCGGAGACTGGAAGCAGTATCAAAGACGGGATCTGGAGCAGCTGTATCAAAGGGTGCAGGAGCAGGGAGCGGAAAGCATCGGAGAAAAAATGAAATATTATCCGTATTACAGGCAGGTTTATCAGACGGTTTTAGGGGAATTTTTAGGCAATCATCTGGAGCAGACTCAGGAAAACGGGAAAACGGTATGGAAAATGGAATACGGATTGAAGGTATATTCTCCGGTAGCAGGCGGCTATTGGTATGATCATTACGATGATTTTGGCGCCAGCCGGTCCTATGGCTATAAAAGACGGCATTTAGGCCATGATATGATGGGTAGCGTAGGAACGCCCATTGTGGCGGTGGAATCCGGCCGGGTAGAAGCGTTGGGATGGAATCAGTACGGCGGCTGGCGTATCGGCATCCGCAGCTTTGACGGAAAGCGCTACTATTACTATGCCCATCTGCGTAAGGATCATCCTTATCAGCTGAACCTGCAGGAGGGCAGCATTGTAACAGGGGGAGAGGTGATCGGTTATATGGGCCGGACAGGATACAGCGCCAAGGAAAACGTCAATAACATCGCCACCACCCATCTCCATTGGGGGCTGGAGCTGATTTTTGACGAAAGCCAGAAGGAATCGGACAACGAGCTTTGGGTGGATCTTTACGCCATTACCCGGCTGTTGGAAAAGCATAAATCGGCGGTGGAAAAATCTCAGATAGAAAAAGAGTATGTGCGGAAATATCAGTTCATTGACGAATTAAACAGCAGGGTGATGCCTTGAAAAAAAGGATATTGGCTTTGGTTTTGGCTGTGGCGGCTATGTGTGCCATAGGTCGGTTTAATGCCTGGTTTGCGCAGCAGGCTGTAGCTGTGGTGGCGGAAAAGGAGAAGGCTGTCCAGCTGCCTATTCTGATGTATCACAGCGTAGGGAAAAATGCCGCCAAGGCAGGAAAATATGTGGTTACAGATCAGCAGTTTCGGGAGGATCTGAATTATTTAAAAAAACGGGGTTATGAAACCGTATCCATCGCTCAGCTGGTCAGCTTTGTGGAAGAAGATGAGCCTTTGCCGGAAAAACCGGTGCTAATCACCTTGGATGATGGTTTTTATAACAATTACTGCTATGTATATCCTATTTTGCGGGAGACCGGCAGCAAGGCGGTGATCTCAGTGGTGGGAAGCTTTACAGAAGCAGCCTCGCCGGAACAGGAAAATCCGGAGTGGTCTTATTTAACGGCTCAGGAAATTGGAGAGCTGGCGGCATCAGAATGGGTCGAGATTGAAAATCATTCTTATGATTTTCACCACACTCAGGGAAGAAAAGGCTGTCTGCGCAAAAAAGGAGAGCCTCAGGAGATCTATCAGGTGTTTTTCCGCAATGATACTTTGAAAAATCAGAAGATTCTCAAAAGCTGCGGCGTGCCCTATAGCTTGTGCTATACCTATCCCTATGGAGCTTATAGCAAGGATACCGAGGAAATGCTCAAGGAAATGGGTTATTTATGCACCTTAAGCTGTCAGGAGGGCATCAATGCCATTACCCATGGGGGAGATTGCTTATACCTGATGAAGCGATATAATCGGGCTGCGGGAAAGTCTGCCCAGGCATTTTTGGAACCGATATTACAAAAGGCGGAGAAGGCAGGAGGCAAAGCATGAAAGACGTGTGCACGCTGGCAGAAATGCAGCAAATGGAAGTAGTGAATATTCGGGACGGTAAACGGCTGGGCAGCGTGTGTGATGTGGAGATCGACTGGAAATGCGGTCAGGTGGAGGCGATCATTGTCCCCGGTCACAACCGCTTTTTCGGTTTTTGGGGCCGGGAAGCGGATTATGTGATCGCTTGGCATGAAATTCAAAAAATCGGAAAAGACATTATCCTGGTCAGCTTTGATCCTGCCCAGGAGGAAAAACCGCCTAAGGACAAGAAAAAACAGAAATTCCTGTAAAAAAATCTTGAAATTGAAAAAAAGATATGTTATATTGATCAAGTATGTAATACACACATCCGGTTATGAGTATGGCTGGTGCCCCAGGGTGGCCTATTCAGCGAAAGTGACCGGGTGGCGGAAAAACCAAAAGGAGGACATTTAAATGTCAGTAATTTCTATGAAGCAGCTTCTGGAGGCCGGCGTTCATTTCGGCCACCAGACCAGAAGATGGAACCCCAAAATGGCGCCCTACATCTTCACCGAGCGCAACGGCATCTACATCATCGACCTGCAGAAGACCGTCCGCAAGATTGATGAGGCGTATGCTTTCGTCCGCTCCGTGGCGATGGAGGGCAAGAGCGTCCTGTTTGTGGGCACCAAGAAGCAGGCGCAGGAGTCCATCGAGGCCGAGGCCAAGCGC
>CAZSBD010000041.1:0-10706 GCA_964605215.1 uncultured Oscillospiraceae bacterium
TTTCAAACCGGAATTTGTCAAAAGCCGTGATCGGCTCCCGCACATCCACATGATAGGAATTGGTATAGTAGCCTTTATCGGTAACATTTTCAATCACGCCGTATTTTTCCCGGTCAATGCGGACGAAGCGGCCGGACAAGCCTTCTGCCGGTGTGGCAATGACAGTAAAGTTGAGACCTCGCTTGCGGCTTTCCTGATCCATCCGGGCACGCATATGCTCGATGATCTCCAGACCCAGGTTCTGGGCTTCTTCGCTTTCGCCGTGGTGCTTGCCGATGAGAGCCTTCAAACATTCTGCCAAGCCAATAAAGCCAACTGTCAGGCTGCCATGCTTTAACACCTCACCTACGCAATCATCCGGGCCTAGCTTATCTGAATCCAGCCAAATGCCCTCGCCCATCATAAAGGGATAGTTTCTCACCTTTTTCTGGCTCTGGATATGGAAACGCTCCAACAGCTGCTCGATAACCAGATCCATCTTGCGATCCAAATCCTCAAAGAAGAAATCCAAATCTCCGTGGCTGCGAATGGCAATCCGAGGCAGGTTAATGGAGGTAAAGCTCAGGTTACCCCGGCCATTGACGATTTCCCGAGTGGGATCGTATACATTACCTATCACACGGGTGCGGCAGCCCATATAAGCCGCCTCTGTCTCCGGATGGCCTTCTTTATAATACTGCTTGTTAAAGGGCGCGTCCAGAAAGGAGAAATTGGGGAACAGCCGCTTGGCGCTGACCCGGATCGCCAGCTGAAACAAATCATAGTTGGGATCGCCAGGATTATAGTTGACCCCTTCCTTCACCTTAAAAATGGAAATGGGGAAAATGGGGGTCTCTCCGTTGCCCAAGCCAGCATCCAGAGCCATCAGCAAATTTTTCATGACCAGACGCCCCTCAGGAGAGGTATCCGTACCATAATTGATGGAACTGAACGGAATCTGCGCACCGGCGCGGGAGTGCATGGTGTTCAGGTTATGAACCAGCGCCTCCATCGCCTGATAGGTTGCCCGGCCTACGCCCTTCTTGGCATATTTTTCTGTAAAGCCCATAATGCGATCCGTCAAAGCTGGATCCTGGGTCATCTCTGTAAGCCGCGGCTTTAAAGCATCCTCAAAGCCATTGTCCGACGCGATCACGGGAGACAGGCCCTCCTCTTCCTGGAGCTTTGCAATCAGGTCCTTGGCCTGCTCCTCCGCATCCTCCCGGTCACAGAAAGCGTCCAGCGCCCGGGCTAGATTGTCCCGATACATTTTCACATAGGTTTTCCGCACGCCCGGCGCCATGGAATAATCAAAGTTTGGCACACTCTGACCGCCATGCTGGTCGTTCTGGTTGGCCTGGATGGCAATGCATGCCAGAGCGGAATAGGAGCGGATATCGTTAGGCTCCCGCAGGAAGCCATGACCGGTACTGAAGCCCCCGTCAAACAGCTTGAGAAGGTCGATCTGACAGCAGGTAGTGGTCAAGGTGTAAAAATCAAAATCGTGGATATGGATATCGCCTTCCCGATGAGCCTTGGCGATGTCCGGCTGCAGCATAAACATTTCGTTAAACTGCTTAGCGCCTTCGGAACCATATTTAAGCATCGTACCCATAGAGGTATCCGCGTCGATGTTGGCGTTTTCCCGCTTGACATCGTTTTCAATGGAGGACTTAAAGGTCAGATCCTCATAAACCTTCATCAGCCGGGTGTTCATTTCCCGCATCCGGGTCCGCTCGTTGCGGTAAAGAATATACTTCTTAGCAGTCCGGGCATGTCCCTTTTCCACCAAAATCTTTTCCACAATATCCTGCACCTGCTCAACGGTAGGAATATCCTCGGTGACGTTCGCCTCGATATAAACGACAACCTCTTTGGCCAATGCCTGAGACATCCCGTAATCGTTGCCGCCTGCTGCCTGCGCTGCGCGAAAAATGGCGCTGGCAATTTTTTCTTCTTTAAATTCGGCAGTCCGGCCGTCTCGCTTTACGATCTGCGTAGGCATGATGATATAGCTCCTTTCTTCCCAAAATAATTTCATAACTGAAATCTTTTCAGATGAAATCTATTTTAACTTTCTGTTTGTTGTGGTACTGTTTGCTTTCATACACAATATATAGATAAAATCTATTATCTAAGACAATATATTAGCATTATCAGCCCTAACAGTCAATGCCTCAAGGGCTTCCATTTTCAATTTTAGCATTCTAGCCAAAATCGGTCGAATTATTTTTGAATGTTTTTTCTTCTCCTTCTCTTGACTTTTTTCTTTTCCCAGGTTTTGTATTTTTTTATTTTCTTTTTTTCTGTACCGTGGTATACTAAGAAAGGTTGATATAACCATTCCATTTTTACAGATCAGGAGATTTTGCATATGATAACTTTAACCCCTGTACACAATGCCGATGACATCCGCACTTTGGCCGCTGCCGCAGACATTGTCTGGCATGAATATTTCAGCTCCCTTCTTTCTCCGGAGCAAATTGATTATATGGTAGAAAAATTCCAGTCTGTTCCCGCCATTACCGGCCAGCTGGCACAAGGCTATCAGTATTTCCTCCTGCGACAGGACGAGAAAGCGGCAGGCTACACCGGTATCCATTTGGAAGAGGATCGCCTGTTTTTAAGCAAGCTCTATGTCCTGGCGCCTTACCGGAAGCAGGGTCTTTCCAGCCTGATGCTGGAAAAGCTCCAAGCTATCGCCCGGCAAGCAGGCAAATCCGCCATCTACCTCACCGTGAACAAATACAATGAAAATTCCATCGCCGTGTACAAACACAAGGGCTTCCGCATCATCGACAGCACCGTTACAGATATTGGCCATGGCTTTGTGATGGATGATTACATTATGGAACTGTCCCTGTAACACCAAATCACCAAAAAATGTCTTTCCCAACATAAAAAGCTTCGGGCTAAAAAAATTAGCTCGAAGCTTCTTTTTTATGTTTCCCCTAGCCGATCAAAAAAAACTTGTAACATAGCTTCCTTCCTGATGAACATAAAAAAACAGATTATCCGAAGATAACCTGTTTTCTGGAGCGGATGACGAGGCTCGAACTCGCTACCTCCACCTTGGCAAGGTGGCGCTCTACCAGATGAGCTACATCCGCATTTCCGTGCCCTGTTTTCCAGAGCACGTTTCATATTATACGAAGCTTTCCCCTAAAAGTCAAGGGATTTTTTCTAAAAACCTAAATTTTTTTCAATCAATACAATTTCATACCGGCGGACAGCGGTTACCGGCTTGCGCATAATGGAAAACACCCGGCAGATACATTCCGGCCCATCGCAGTCATAGCATCGGTCTCCCCGAACAGCGCATGGAGTGCGCTTGCCTAGCCTTTGGGCGTTCTTGGGAGCGGCTACATTTCGGGTGCGATGAATGGCCCCAGCCAAATCCTCCGCCAGCTTATTGATGCCGCAGATTACAAACACCGTGTCCGATCCAAAAATGGCCCCGGCCACCCGGTTGCCATGACCGTCCAGATTGACGATCTCCCCTTCTGCGGACAGACCATTGGCAGAGGTCAGATATACCTCCGCCTGCTGCTGGTATCCACCCGGATTCTTCCAATGCCAAAAAACTTCATTATTCCGGCTCAGTTTTTCATAGAGTCCCAATTCCTCTATAGTTTTGGACCCGCCAAAAGCTACCTTCTTACCCTGGATTTCCTGACTCAAATAAGCGATCGCCTGCTCCTCATGGGGAAACACAGAAAAGCCAAAGCCTCGTCTTTCAAAATTTTTCTTTGCCTTACGCCAATCCATCTTATGCCTCCCAGATCATCCGCTCTAAGGTTTTCTCATCTTCTGTCAGCCGATCCGCGCCGGCCTCTTCCAGGTCTGCCCGGCTCCGATAGCCCCAAAGAACGCCGATAAAATCCACCCCAGCCTTTTGAGCCGTCATCACGTCTCCCGCAGAATCGCCGATGTAAACCGCATCCTCCGGTTCAACCTTTAATTTCTCCAGCATGGCCTTCATACTGGTGGGGTCCGGCTTTCTGGGCACGCCGTCCCGCTCTCCCACCACTTCGTCTAAAATCTCTCCGTAGTAATGCTCACAGATCTTGCGACTCAGACTATCCTTTTTGTTACTCAGCACAGCAACCTTCAGGCCCCACGCATGGAGCTTGCGCAAAAGCTCCGGCATCCCCTCGTAGGGCTTGGTGTCCTCCAGGCAGTGTGCTTCATAATGAGCCATAAAATCTGCCAGACAAGCCTGAATTTCTTCTTGCGCCGTGTTCTGGGGCATACATCTTTGGATCAGCTTTCCAATGCCGTTACCCACGCGCTGCCGCACCTGCTCCTGGGTGACAGAGGGCTGCTGCCGCCGGGCCAGAGCGTAATTGACGCTTTTGGTCAGATCGCCCAGAGTATTTAAAATGGTGCCGTCCAGATCCCACAGCACCGCCTTTTTCCGGGGAGGATGGGGCAGATTCCGCTTGTAGGTACGGGTGATCCGGCACAGAGCACAGGCCACCTCCGAATTCAAAGCTTCCCGGCGCACCCGCCAGCGCCAGTTTCCTCCCACCGTAGAGGGCACATTCATCCGGGCATCCCTGCCCAGGGATAAAACATCCTGCATAGCCGCAATGGTCAGCTTGGCATGGGAGGCAAACAGGCTCTTAATGGCGCTCCAGCCCAAAGGCTCATCATGAGAAGACCGGAGATACTCATAGGCAAACTGCTGCTCCTCTGCTGTGGCAATATCCATAATCTGCTCACAGATGGTCTGGGCATCATGGGTGGAGGTATAGCCTACACAGTTTTTCTCGTAGCTGTGAGGCAGATGCTCGCTGTCCTTGTGGGCGTCAAAGCCAAAGATCATCATCTTCATCCCCGGATAGCCGCAGTCTGCCAGCAGCTTCCGCACCTGATCGTCGATCTCTCCCAGATCCTCTGCAATGATAGGCACCTTGCCCAGAGCCTTTTCTATGGCGTCAAACAGCTTTTTCCCCGGTCCCGGGTACCACTGGCCATTGACTGCTGTTTCCTCTCCCGCCGGAACAGCCCAGTAATTGGCAAAGCCCCGGAAATGATCCAGACGAATCACATCAAAAAGCTTACGGTTCTGCTCCATCCGCCAGATCCACCAGGCGTAACCTGTTTTTTCATGGGTGTCCCAATCATAAACCGGATTTCCCCAAAGCTGGCCGGTAGTGGAATAATAATCCGGCGGCACGCCAGCCTGGGAAGTTTGGTTCAGTTCCTCATCCAGCTGGAACAGCTGAGGGTGGCTCCACACATCGCTGCTGTCTGCGGAAACATAAATGGGCATATCTCCGATGATGGAAATGCCTAAACCATTCACATAACCCTTGAGCCGCTTCCACTGCTTGACAAGCAGATACTGCAAAAAAACGTAATACCCAATTTCCCGATTTAAAAGATTCTGATAAGTCATAACCGCCTCAGGCTGACGCAGCTTAATTCTCTCATCGTCCCACATCCACACCGGCTTGCCTTCAAATTTATCCTTGAGAGCCATAAACAAGGCGTAATCCGGCAGCCAGCTTTGATTTTCCGCCAAAAATTCTTCCAGCTTTTGCTCCCAACTGTCATCCAGCCGGTCATAAGCCCGGTGGAACAGCCAATTCCGCTTTTCTGTAACAAAGGCATAGTCCACATAGTCCGGTGAGCCGTGATATTCTGCCTCCCCCAATTCCTCCTCTGTTACCAATCCAGCCTGAGCCAGATCCGGCAAATCAATCAACAGCGGATTGCCTGCCGCCGCAGAAAAGCACTGATAGGGGGAATCCCCAAACCCAGTGTGCCCCAAAGGCAGCATCTGCCAATAGCGCTGTCCCGCTTCCTTCAAAAAATCCGCAAATTCCCGGGCCTCTTTTCCCAGGCTGCCAATGCCATAGGGAGAGGGCAGGGAGGAAATATGCATTAAAATGCCACTGCTGCGTGTTTCCATAAAGAATACCTTCCAATCTCTTTTAGTCTCTTTCTTATTAGATTATACCGTTTTCGTTCATGTTTGTCACGGTTTTTCTTGCGATTCCCGGCATTTATCGCTATAATAAAAATTACAAAAGATACCGGCTCTGCCGGTTTTATAATGGAATCATTAACGGAGATATGTAAACTATGCGAATGCGCAAAAAGAAAAATCTGGATGTCCGCTTTGCCGCCTGCGCCCAGGTACTGGCTCAGGAGCCGGAAAGCTGCAAGGGCCGCTGGCGGGAAGCCTTTAGCAATGAAAACCCCATCCATCTGGAAATCGGCTGCGGCAAGGGCCAATTTATTCTGGCTATGGCTGTTAAATATCCAGAGATCAACTTTATCGCCATCGAAAAAGAAGAGGGCGCTTTAATCATGGCCACGGAAAAGGCGGTAGAGCAAAGCTTGCCCAATCTGAAATTTTTAAGCTATGACGCCGCCCAGCTGGAGGATATTTTCGCCCCGGGAGAGATCAGCCGGATCTATCTGAATTTTTCCGATCCCTGGCCCAAAAACGGCCAGCGTAAGCGCCGCCTGACCCATTCGGGCTTTTTGAAGATTTATGACACCATTCTGGCTCCCTACGGTCAAATCCATTTCAAAACAGACAATCAGCATCTGTTTGAGTGGACCCTGGCAGAAATCTGCCGCTATGGCCTTCTTATGCAGAACATCTGCCTGGATCTCCATGCTTCGGATTTCGACAACATTATGACGGAATACGAGGAGCGGTTTTCTTCTATGGGAATGCGCATCTACCGGCTGGAAGCTTTCCGCCGGGGTGAGATTCCGGAAGGCGCTCTTAAAGCAGAATACCGGGAAGAAGACCTGGAAATCCTAAGGGAAAATTCATCTCAAGCATAAAACAAGGCGGTTGAAAAACACAAAATATAAGAAAAGGGGTACATTTATGGAAAAATTAAAACAAAACAGCCTGGGGCTCCTGCTATGCCTGGTCATCGCCATTCCTTGTTGGCTGCTGGGCAATCTGGATGCCTTAAAAGTCATCGGCGGCCCGGTATTTGCCATTCTGGCTGGTATGATCCTGACTATCTTCTTAAAGGACAAATCCAAGCTTCAGCCCGGCATCACCTATACCTCCAAAAAAATCCTTCAGTATGCCGTTATTCTGCTGGGCTTTGGTCTGAATCTGGGTACCATTTTGGCCACCGGCAAGCAGTCCCTGCCCATCATCGTGACCACCATCACCACTTCCCTGGTGATTTCCTACATCTTGTGCAAGGTGATGCACATCCCCTCCAGGATTTCTACTCTGGTGGGCGTAGGCTCTTCCATCTGCGGCGGCTCCGCCATTGCGGCAACGGCGCCAGTTATCGATGCGGACGATGAGGAGATTGCCCAGTCCATCTCCGTTATCTTTCTGTTTAACGTCATCGCCGCTATTATTTTCCCCACCTTGGGCGGTATTTTAGGCTTTGACCCTATGAACGACGGCTTTGGCATTTTCGCCGGCACCGCTGTCAACGATACTTCTTCCGTCACGGCAGCCGCAAGCTCCTGGGACAGCATTTACGGCCTGGGCAGCCGCACCCTGGACACAGCGGTCACCGTTAAGCTGACCCGTACCCTGGCTATTATTCCCATCACTTTGGTACTGGCCTTTGTACGGATGCGCAAGGAAGCGAAAACTGGCGGCGAAGGCAAGACCGTGGATATTCGCAAGATCTTCCCCACCTTTATCCTGTTCTTCGTTCTGGCTTCCCTCATCACCACCATCGCTACCTCGATGGGAGTAGCAGAGACTTTCTTTTCCCCTCTCAAGACCCTGAGCAAGTTCTTCATCGTTATGGCTATGGCGGCCATCGGCTTGAATACAAACATTGTCAAGCTGGTCAAGACCGGCGGCAAGCCTCTCTTTATGGGCTTATGCTGCTGGATCGGCATTACCGTTGTCAGCCTGGCCATGCAGCATGTGCTGGGGTTGTGGTAAAGAACCATTAAATGCAGGATCATATGTGCAAAGCACAGACAGAGAAAATCATCAAGCTGAAACGGATTTAGAATGACATGGAACGTCCGGACACAAAATGTTCGGGCGTTTTTATAATACTATGGATTGTGCCTATCTTTGTGATATACTTTAGATAAAGATCGACAGAATTGAGTTGGCAAGGAGACGGAAAATGATAAGACAGGCTGTTATGGCAGATTTAGACAGTATAGAGGAAGGGTATAATGAGCATTTTGCACATGAAAAAAAGCATGGGGCATACACAGTTTTTCAGAAAGGTGTTTATCCTACACGGGCAGATGCCCAGAAGGCCCTGCGTCAGGAAGCGCTATATGTTTACGTGAAAAATGGTGTTGTGCTGGGCAGCATAATAGTAAATAAGCAGCAACCGGAAAAATATAAAAAAATAGTTTGGGCAAGTTCTGCGCCGGATGAAAAGGTATCTGTCATCCATCTTCTGATGGTGAGGCGCCTTGTGCGGCAGGAAAAGGGATTGGTTCATCTCTTGTAAATTATGCATTCGACATGGCAAAACAGCATTCTTGTATCGCCGTTAGACTGGATACCGGAAAACAAAACACCCCCGCCGTTTCTTTATACCAAAAGTTAGGATTTCAACTGGCAGCCATTTCATCTATGAAAGTGGGAGGTGCAATTTTGCATCCAGGGCATCTGTTTTTTGAAAAAATACTATAAAACAACGCCCAGTTTCTATAAATTAACCCCCCTTTAAAACCTGTTTCTCTGCAAAAAAGCATCCGTATGACTGGAAAGCCGCACGGATGCTTAAAACTGTTTGACGGACACTGGTAAAAGGTGTCCGAAGATTTTTTATTCTTCTGTTTTCTTATCTTGTGTCTGATTCTCTTCCTCTTTATTTTCCTGTGCCTCACCCTTTGCCAGCTTGGCTTTTTCCCGCATCCGCTCGATGTTCGCCTGACGGATTTCTGCCGGGCACTTGCCAATGTTAATGACAAAAGCGTCATAGCGCTTGCTTTCCACCATAGACGCCAGCAAATCAAAGGGTACAATCCAGCCGCTGTATTCTTCATCGGAGTAGCAGCGTTTGAACTGGGTCCAGTCTGTGAATACAGGCAGGGCATGGCTGCCGTCCTTACCGTTCAAACAAACGATGGAAATCGTAGAATTCTTTTCCAGGATGATCTGATTTTCCCGCTCCTGCTTCCGCTCTACATCCTTTACCGGCAGCAGGAAATACGTCTCTACCATCTGCTGGCTCACATCCCGTTCCAGCTGTTCCATCACCTGTTCCCGCCGGTCATATTTTACATGCCAGCTAGCCTCCTGTACCATCTTGATATGGGTACGCATAAAGTCCGGATTGGCCAGGGGCTTTTCCATAGAAGGCACCTGCGTCCACTGAGGCACAGGCACCAGATCGTCATGATCCACCACACAGCCGCACAGGCCGTTATCCACATACACACCGTAACTGCCCAAAAGATAAAAGACCTCTGTCAAAAATTCTGTCCGGCCCTCCAACGGTACCTCCTGTACCTGGAACTTGCGGAAGCTTTTGCTGTAGTACTCCACCGCCTTATCTGCATATTCCCGCTGGGAAAACAGCCAGATACAGTCATGAGCCTGAGCATCAATAAAGGGATAACCAGTGGCCTCATCCAAAATGGTATAGAGCATCGGCGCAGATTTCAGCTTTTGCGCCAATACATCATAAAAATTATCAACCAAATCTGTGATTCGGTCCGCTTCCTCCAAAAAACGCTCCTGATTCCTGGCCCATCGGCCATTGGCAATCAGCACACAGATATCCTGAATAGACAGCCGGTCCAGCTCGTCCTGCCGCCAGTTTTTAGAGGTGATAAAATGATTGCTGATCGCCTGGTTATGACGCTTGCGCGCCTCTTCCTCTGTCAGCTCCGGCGCGTTGGCCGCTTCCTCGTCTGCCATGTCGCTGACGGTCTGAAACAGCTTATCAATTTCACTCTCTACGTTTTCCTCTTTTTTATCCTTCTTAAACTGGTCAAAAAGTCCCATATACTTTCCTCCTAGGCCTTATGTTATTCTCCAATAATCTTAATCAGGGCATGCTTATCCCGTTTACCGTCAAATTCGTAATAAAAGATCTGCTCCCATGTACCGAAATCCAACCGGCCATTGGTAATGGCCACTACAACCTCCCGGCCCATAATGGTCCGTTTTAAATGCGCGTCTCCATTATCTTCAAAGGTGTTATGCCGATACCGGCTGTAGGGTTTTTCCGGCGCCAGCCCTTCCAGCCATGTTTCAAAATCCTGATGCAGGCCGCTTTCATCGTCATTGATAAAGACGCTGGCGGTGATATTCATAGCGTTTACCAGCACCAAGCCCTCCTGCACGCCGGAAGCCGTTACCGCTTCTTGGACATCTCTGGTGATATTCACAAGCCCCCTTCTCTCCGGCAGATGAAACCATAATTCTTTTCGATAACTTTTCATAGCTCCTCCTCATTTTTTCAAACGGCGGCAAATGGCTTTCAGACCCTTGCTGGAAAGACTGGATACTGCCTCCGGGTTGCCCTGAAACTGGAATCCCTGATTGGAATAATCCTTTCCATGAAACAGTTTTTCCATGACCACGCCCACGATATACTTAAAAACCTTAGCCATGGCCAGCCTAAAAAGTAAAAAAGAAAGATCCATTGTGCTGCGGTATATTGGCAATCTATTTCTTATTTTTCTTTATTGTAACGGGTTTCCTCTCTTTTTACAAGGAAAATAAAAAACAACCGAAAGATTTGGCTTAACAGTGATAAGGAACTAAATCACTTATCAACTGTCGGCTGACGGTT
>CAZSBD010000042.1:0-2958 GCA_964605215.1 uncultured Oscillospiraceae bacterium
CCAATGCCCGGCAATTTGAGCAGTTCTGTCATATTATCCGGTACTTTTCCGCCGTATTCTTCCAACAACATAATAGCACAGTTTTTGAGATCTTTGGCTTTGGTGTGATACAGGCCGCATGTTTTGATCAATTCCTCAATCATTTCCAACGGCGCCTGGGCAAATGCTTCTAGAGAAGGAAGCTCTCGGAATAGATCTTTTGTCACCAGATTAACCCGTACATCTGTGCATTGAGCGGAAAGTCGGGTTGCAAATAAAAGCTCGTAATCTTTTTCATATTGCAGTGCACACACAGCATCAGGATATTCGTTTTCTAATAATTTAACGGTTTTTGCCGCTTTTTCTAACAAATCCAATTCAAAAACTCCTTAATTTACAATTATTTTAATCATAGCAAAAAAAGCATGCTTTTGCAATTCCTTTTGGACGATTTCTCAATTTTACATAAATATTTTAAGGAAAACAGCAACATTACGGGAAACCAGTTGAAATAATATTGCATTTTTGACAGAAATACTATTGCAAAACTAGGGGGGAAACTGTTAATATTAAATTAATTAGGATTAGCAAAAGCTGATATCTTGATCTTTGGGAGGACTTGAAAAATGGTTTTAGAAAACATGGAATTCCTTATCGCACATGATCCGGAATTAGGAGAAGCTGTAAAAGCAGAATATGAGCGTCAAAACAGAAACATTGAGCTGATCGCTTCGGAAAACATTGTAAGCCCCGCGGTAATGTCTGCCATGGGAACTGTTTTAACCAACAAATACGCAGAGGGTTATCCGAGCAAGCGTTACTATGGCGGCTGCGAATGCGTAGATGTCGTGGAGAATATGGCCATTGAGCGTGTATGCAAACTGTTTGGCACAAAGTATGCCAATGTTCAGCCTCACTCCGGTTCTCAGGCAAACTTGGCTGTTTATCAGGCACTGTGCAAGCCCGGCGATACTTTGATGGGAATGAGTTTGGACAACGGTGGCCATTTGACTCATGGCAGCCCAGTCAATGAGTCAGGTATCCTTTATAACATCGTACCTTATGCGATTGATCCGGTAAAGCAGGTTATCGATTATGATGAAGTTCGCAAGATCGCCAAGGAGTGTAAGCCCAAAATGATCATTGCAGGCGCTTCCGCTTATCCTCGTGAGAACCGCTTTGATATTTTTGCAGATATCGCCAAGGAAGTAGGTGCTTATCTGTTCGTAGATATGGCGCACATTGCCGGTCTGGTAGCAACCGGCCTGCATATGAGCCCGGTAGGTTATGCAGATGTGATCACAACTACCACTCATAAGACTCTGCGAGGGCCCAGAGGTGGCGTTATCCTGACCGATAGCGAAGAAATTGCCAAAAAGGTAAACAAAGCAATTTTCCCTGGATGCCAGGGTGGTCCTCTGATGCATATCATTGCGTCTAAGGCTGTATGCTTTGGCGAAGCACTCAAGCCGGAATTCAAGGCTTACTGTACACAGGTTGTGGCAAATGCAAAAAAACTGGCAGAGGAGTTGCAGAAGAGAGGTATCAATCTGGTTTCCGGCGGTACAGATAATCATATGATGCTGGCAGATCTGAGAAGTGTAAATCTGACCGGTAAGGAGCTGCAGAGACGTTTGGATGAGGTTTATATCACTGTTAATAAGAACACCATTCCGGATGATCCCCAAAGTCCCTTCGTAACCAGCGGTGTTCGTATCGGTACACCCGCTGTTACTTCCAGAGGCTTCCGGGAGCCGGAGATGGTTCAGGTCGCTGATCTGATTTATCTGGCAGCGACAGACTTTGAAAATAAGGCAGATTATATTCGCGAAAGTGTCGTAGAGATCTGCAAGAACTATCCGATCTATTAAGATGTATCAGCCCCTTGCTGACCGGCTGCGGCCGCAGTCATTAGAGGATGTGGTTGGGCAAACGCATATTTTGGGGGAAGGTGCTATTTTGCGCCGAATCATCCAAAGCGGACAGATTCCCAATATGATCTTCTATGGCCCTTCTGGTGTGGGCAAGACCACCGTGGCTGGCATTATTGCTAAAAACACCCATCGTAAGCTGTATCGGCTCAATGCCACAACGGCAACTCTGCAGGATATTAAGCAAATTGCCGGGGAACTGAATACCCTTCTTGCTCCAGAAGGCGTACTTTTGTATTTGGATGAAATTCAATACTTTAATAAAAAGCAGCAGCAGTCCTTGCTGGAGTTTATTGAGGACGGCAGCATTACCCTCATTGCTTCCACCACAGAAAATCCCTATTTTTATATTTATAATGCGATTTTAAGCCGATCTACTGTGTTTGAATTTAAGCCAGTGGAGCCGGAAGAGATGGAAGTTGCTGTGCGTCGTGCGTTTGCCCAAAATCCGGAGATCGAAATTCAGGATGGAGTTATTCCATTTATTGCCTGCAGCTGCGGCGGTGATGTGCGTAAGGCTATCAACGCCGTAGAACTGCTGGTAAATGGGGCGAAGGGGAAAATCGTGTGCTTGCAGGATGCGCAGTTGGTGGCACAGCGTTCCAATACCCGCTATGATCGAGACGGGGACAGTCATTATGATCTGTTGTCTGCTTTTCAAAAATCCGTGCGGGGTTCGGATCCGAATGCAGCTATCCATTATTTGGGCCGTATTTTAGAAGGAGGCGATTTGGCCTCTGCCAGCCGCCGCTTATTGGTCATGGCTTCGGAGGATATTGGCTTGGCTTATCCTCAGGCAGCAGCTATAGTCAAGGCCTGCGTGGATTCTGCTTTCCAGTTAGGCTTACCGGAGGCAAGAATTCTCCTGGCTCAAGCTGTGCTGCTTCTGGCGACAGCGCCAAAATCCAATTCTGCTTGTATGGCTATTGATACAGCTTTGGCGGATATTCGGCAAAAAAATTACGGAGATATACCTGCTCACTTAAAGGATTCTCATTATTCTGGTGCTGCTAAAATGGGGAGAGGATTAACCTATCAGTATCCGCAT
>CAZSBD010000042.1:2968-10610 GCA_964605215.1 uncultured Oscillospiraceae bacterium
CCCAATTCTTATGTTCCTCAGCAGTATTTACCGGATGCTTTATTAGGACGGCAATATTATCATTACGGAAAAAATAAAAATGAACAGGCGGCTAAGGCTTATTGGGATAAGATTAAAAACAAGCCTTCCGATCCCTGATGAAAGTAAAAACACTTTATCTGCGGCAGTTAGGCGGATAAAGTGTTTTTTCTGATCTAGTTGTAAAAAACGGGATTGTATTCCGCAACAGACCGGATTATAATGAAAAATGATAAATGAAAAGCAGGAGTTTCTCTTTTATGAATAAAACAGATAAAAAGCATGCTCCCATCGGCGTTTTCGATTCCGGAATGGGAGGCATCAGTGTATTAAAAGAGCTGATTCGATTTTTGCCTCAAGAAAATTTTTTGTATTTTGGAGATTCCGTCCATGCGCCTTACGGCGTAAAAAACCTGGAAGAAGTCCGCAGCTTAACGATTCAAAATATTGATCGCCTGATCCTAAAAGGCTGCAAAGCTATTGTGGTTGCCTGCAACACGGCTACCAGTGCTGCCATTCATATTCTTCGCCGTCGCTATCCCCGGATACCTATTGTCGGCATTGAGCCAGCCTTGAAGCCTGCGGTGACACAGCATAAAAACGCTAAAATCTTAGTGATGGCTACGCCTATGACTTTGCGTGAGAAAAAATTTCACGATTTGATGGATCGTTACCGTCCAGATGCGGAAATGATTATCCCGTTGCCATGCCCTGGCCTTATGGAATTTGTAGAGCATGGAATCATCCAAGGAAATGATTTGTTTTTTTATTTGCAGGAGCTTTTGGCCCCTTGGATTTCTATGCATTTAGATTGTGTGGTTTTAGGCTGTACCCATTATCCTTTTGTTAAGGGAGAGATTCGAAAGATTTTAGGTCCGCAGATAAGCATCATTGACGGGGGCGCAGGCACTGCCCGGCAAATGAAAAAGCGGCTGACTGAGCTGGAACTATTAAACCCGGAAGAACAGGCCGGTCATGTACAACTATGTAACAGCAGCGAAAGTCCAGTGCTTGCAGAACTGGCGCTGCAGCTGCTTCACTCTTGAAAAAGCAGGCATTAAAAAAGACTGTGTGGAAAAATCCACGCAGTCTTTTATCATGAATAGATTAACATTCATAGTCTTGAATCTGGAAACGATGTCCCTCATCATAGCTGACATGAAGATATTCAAAAATTGCCAAAGCTTCCCAGCAGTCGCACAGTTCAAATTGCTTTGCCATAGGCATTCGATCCCATTCCTGCTTGGTGCATAGCTTTTTTGTGCAGGCAAAGCTGTCGGCATAAGGGGTCTTGACCCAACGATCCGGGTCATTTTTTTCAATTTGGCAAATAAACTTTCCATAAGGATCTGTAATGCGCATCGGCAGATTGGCCTTTTTCTCAAATAGGAAAACTGTACGCAGGATGCCAGCAAGTTCTGCTACAGAGGTTATTTTTTTGGTTGTCATAAGACCTTCTCCTGATAAATCTTCTTTTATACCACAAGAATTTAAATTTTGAAAATTAAGGTATGGTAAAATTTTGTACCTTCAGCAAATGCCGGGATTTTCAACAAAATCCACGGCTTATGCTGTATTGTTCCTATTATATCACACTTAGCGACTGCTTTTAAAGTTATATTTCAGACTTTGTTTCGCTTTGATATATAATCTAAAAAAGATGTTGGTAGGAAACAGGATTCCGAGAATTACGCCTGGTTTCCTGAAATAAGCCGATGGCTTTGTTTATTGTATCAGTAAGCTTTGGCATTTTCGTCGATAAGAGAATTGGGAATGGGCTTGTGGTGGATATTAAGACGGGCCGGTTCACGTTCAAACAGAGTCAGTTTGTTATTCGTAGCGTTTGCGCAATCGGTAGATGTACTTCCGTTTTGTGTGTATGGTTGCTTTTGTTACCCCCGTCTTTCTCTGTGCAGCTCAAAAGGGCTTGCTGATACGGGCTATTTGTGTTATCATATTCATGCGGATAGGAATACATCTGCTTTTGGTTTGGTCTGAGTAACTCAACTTAGCATGCTTTGTTCCTATTTGCTACTCTTTTTATTCTTTGTCTCACATCATTGCAGCACCTGCAATTTGTTAACCTATGTAAAACAATTGTTCTTGACATCATTTCGATAAAATAGGATAATAAATAAAAGACAATGTAGAAAGGGGAGAAAGCGATGAAAAAGGTTGTCGCATGGGTTCTTTCTTTTACGGTTTTGCTGAACTGTTCTATTTGTGTACAAGCGGTAGAACGGGGCAGCCTGAACTATTTTACCAAGCAGTTATCTTATCAAGCTGGACAATTTTCCGATGTGTCTGCCTCAGCTTGGTATGCGGAAAGTATACAGACTGCTTACGAACTGGGACTGATGCAAGGTGTCAGCGCCAATAAATTCAACAGCGGAGGTAATTTGACTTTAGCAGAAACTGTGGCACTGGCAGATCGCCTTCACAGCATCTATTATCAGGATGGAGAAGAATTTAAACAAGATTCCCTTTGGTATCAGGTTTATGTGGATTACGCATTTAATAATGGTATCTTAACTTCGGAATATTCGGATTACACGAGGGCAGCGACACGGGCAGATTTTGCTAAGATCATGTCGGCTGCTTTGCCGGAAACAGCTTTGCAGTCTATCAATTCCATTGATGATGGTGCAATTCCGGATGTGAGTATGTCGGCTGCCTACGCTTCAGCTGTATACCAGTTGTATCGTGCCGGCGTCCTGACAGGCACTGATTCTGCCGGCACATTTGCACCGAACAGCTACATTGACAGAGCATCTGTGGCAGCTATTGTTTCCCGAATGGCAGATGTTTCTTTGCGCAAAACATTCTCCCTTACGGTTTCTTCTTTGAAGGAGGATTTGTCAGCCGAGGATATTTATGCCAAGTGTGCATCTGCAGTTGCTTATATCGGCATTTATAATCAATCCGGAACTCTGATCCAATCAGGCAGCGGATTTTTTATCGACAGTAGCGGTACCTTGATAACCAATTATCATGTAATTGAGGATGGCTACTCTGCTAAGGTTATCACAACAGATGATAAGACCTATTCTGTCAGCGGTGTTTATAGCTACGACAAAGAGCGAGATTTGGCGTTGCTGAAAGTCGATGGCAGCGGCTTCTCTTATTTGGAAGAGGATACCTCTACCTTAAAAGCAGGTGCTACAATTTATACCATTGGCAGTCCCCTGGGACTCTCCAATACGATTTCCACTGGCATTATCTCTAATACTTCCAGAACTTTGGATGGTCAGGATTATATTCAAATCACCGCACCGATTTCCTCCGGATCTTCCGGCGGTGCATTAATCAATACGAACGGAAAGGTAATCGGCATCACTAGTGGTGCTGTAACCTCTGAATCTGGAATCAGTCAAAATTTAAATCTGGCTATTCCCATCCATTATATAGATGACCTTTCCAGATCTTCTCTGGTTTCTTTATCTTCTATTTCTGGCAGCCAATCTTCCTCTTCTTCCCAGACCAGCGGAAAATTGACGGTTTCTCAATCCAGTGTGCAAGTTGCAGTAGGAAAGACTGCGACTGTTCAGGTTGCAGACACATCACAGAATAATACCTATCTTTCCTGTGTAGTGGGAGATACTTCTGTGATACGTGTTACGTGGGGAAAATGGCAGGGTTCTTCTATTCCGCTGATGATTATGGGGCTAAAAGCTGGCAGCACAACAATTACTATTGCTTATGGAGATCAGTCTTATGCCGATCAAGTGACGATCCAAGTGACCGTAACAGTTTCCTCCGGCCAAGGATCAACGGATACCTCCAATAACTATGTGAATGGAGCACCCACTTATCAAAGTATTACGGGTGTGACCTGTAAAAGCACCTATTATGCGGATTCCCAAAAAACCTTATCCGGTTATTATTCGGATGGTGATATTTTTATATATGATTTTTCTACATCTGCCGTCTTAGCGAATTATTTAACAAATTTAAATGCTGCCGGTTGGAAAATCTATGAAACGGAACGGGATTCCAATTCGGTCACTTATTATATGACAAAAGGTGCCCAATCAATTGCTGTCAGCTATCAAGCTGATTATCAAGAGGTTTGGATCTGTGTATAAGAAGATTACTTTGGGCTCGATTTTTCTTGCTGGAGGCGAAAAAAGCACGTGGCGTCTGCCTGATCTCCTGAAGAACGGTATCCTGAATCCTCACAGCAGTACTATTTGCTCAGGTGTCTCTATCCTGGCAAGATTTTGTGAGGATGAAATAATCGACCTTAGCATTAAGCGGGGCGGGCATATTGCCGCCCTGCTTTTTTACACTTGCTTGGCAAAAAAACAAAAATGCGTCCCAACAGGGACGCATTTTCAGCTTTCGAAAAACTATAGTTTTTTTGACAGTCTTTTAAGAATATGGGTAGTATATCATACCGTTTTCATGGAATGGGAACCACTTTAAAAATATTCCCACAAGCGGTCTTTTTCATTTCTCATCCGTTAATGATGCAAAACTCTGCTCCACTTTGATAATGCAAACATACTTTGGATTCTTTTGCTGTACCAGCTTTGTAATTTTCATTTTGAGCTCTTCCTTGGGGATTGAAAAGCCTGCTGGTACAGCGCAGTCAAATAATACATTGGTATGGGTATTCCCCGGAACCATACGGAGGTCATGAATGGAAATCTTAGGACTGATCTGTTGAACAGCTTGGCTTATGTAATGGCGTAGTTCCTGCACTTCTTCGTTGGCCGTAACAATGGGATCATAATGAACGGTGACAAAGAGATGATCCTGAAGCAAAAAATCTCGTTCAATATTGTCTACAACATCATGAGCTGTCAATACATCTTCCTCTGCTGGGAATTCCACATGAAGACTGGCGAACTGATTTCCTGGACCGTAATCATGGATAATCAGGTCATGAACACCTAAAACACCAGGATAACTGCATGCTTTTTTCTCAATATGCTCTACCAGCTTGGGATCCGGTGCCTCTCCCAGGAGAGGGTTTAAGGTTTCTTGAATCAGATTGATGCCGCTGTAAAGAATAAAAGCTGCAACAGCCAAACCCATGATGCCGTCGATGATCATCTCTCCGGTTACTTTGCATAAAATGGTTGCGGCAAGAACAGCGCTGGTAGAAATAACATCATTTCGGCTGTCAATGGCCGTAGCGAGCAGCGTTTCGGATTGAATTTTGTTACCTATTGTTTTGTTAAAAATACTCATCCATAATTTGACCGCGATGGATACACACAGAACAAGAATGGAGAGCCAGCTGAAAGCCATCTCTTCCGGATGCATAATTTTCACAATGCTTTCTTTAGCCAGAGAAATACCAATTACCAGGATAATGACACAGACTGCAAGGCCTGACAAATATTCAAATCGAGCATGTCCATAAGGATGTTTTTCATCTGGCAGCTTGGAACCAAGCTTGAAGCCTAGCAGACTGACGATATTGCTGGATGCATCACTTAAGTTGTTGATTGCATCTGCGGCAATGGCAATAGAGCCAAAAAGAGTGCCGACAATGTATTTCCCGGCAAATAAAATGACATTACAGACAATGCCCACAATGCTGGCCAACTTGCCATAAGCAGTGCGGACTTTTGGATCAGCTGTATTTTCCCGATTTGAAATAAAATATCGAATTAAAAATTCTGTCATAAAAAGAACTCCCTTGCTTGTATTTAATGTCACATTGTAGAAAAACAAAAATACCACCAGCGCTGACCACCGGTGTATAGGCTTATTATACCATAAGTTTAATAAAGCAGCAAAGTTTCATTGTAGTTTCAATGAAAAGGATGGATCTTCTGGAATTTTATGCATAAAGGCGGATTCCACTCCATAAGCTAATTAGAAAATGTATTTTAATTGGGAGGGATCAGAATGAAAGGGAAAACAGTCATAAAATATTTTAGTTTATGGCTGATTGGCGGTATGCTTTATTTTTTAATAGAACTGTTGTATCGCGGTCATAGCCATATGGCGATGTTTGTTGTAGGCGGTCTTGCATTTTTATTTTGCGGTATTTTAAATGAGGGTTTTAGCTGGGATACGCCATTGGCCAAACAGGTTATATGGGCAGATTTTGGAGTGACTACGCTGGAATTTATAAGCGGTTGGATTTTAAATATAAATTTGGGGCTGAATATTTGGGATTACAGCCAAACTCCCTTTAATTTGATGGGACAGATTTGTCTGCCTTACATTATTTTGTGGCTGCCTTTGTGTTTAGCCGGGATTGTATTGGATGATTATATCCGATGGAAATTCTTTGGAGAAGAAAGGCCTCGCTATCGATGGCTGTAAATTCATTTCTCATTCAGCTTCCGAAATCCTCTAAAAATGAAGTGAGTTCCTCCTGGCTGTAAAGATAAAGTCCGGATGTAATTTTTTTCTGGTCTTCCAGACGCAGCGTACTCAAAGCAATATCTGTCTTTAAATAGGGATTTTCTTGATTTGGTAAAAAAACAGTGATATAACCATCATAAGCACCAATTCGATAGCTTGGCTGCTTCATTGCAGCTCGAGAAAAGGAGGCAGTATTGATAGATGGAATTTCTGATTTTTGGTGTAAATCTAGAAGGAAAGCAGTTCCTGTCATCCCGGCAATAATAGCAAGTGTGACAGCGGGCAAAAACAATTTACGATACATTTTAACGCCTCGTTCCATATTTTTATACAAATTTTAAAGACATGATTATATTAACCATTTTTGTGAAAACTATACTTATTTCCCTAATTTCTGTACAATTTGCAAAAAAAATAAGACTGTGCTATAATGAACGCAACTTGGCGATAGCTGTAGATTTCCATAGAAATTTTTTGCGCGCAGGCAGAAGGCTGCAAAATTTCTCGCATAGCCTTTAAAAAAAAACTGGGACATGCTATAATGTATAGGATTATTATTAAAAGACGGGAGGGATTGATTTGGCACAGAAGAAAAAAAGAGGCCATCATGGGTTACTGACTGCATTTTTGATTTTTTTAATGACTTCAGCTATCTGTGCAGTAGCGTTTGCTATTTATGTGCATATTTATATCAATCCAAATGTTGATATTGATGTATCCAGCTATGGTATGAATTTCAGCAGTATGATTTATTATCAGGACTCTGAAAGTGGGGAATACAAAGAACTCCAGGAACTTCACGGATCGGAAAATCGAATTTGGTGTGATTATGATGATATTCCGGAGGAGCTTGGTAACGCTTATGTTGCCATTGAGGATCAGCGTTTCTATTCCCATCATGGCGTAGACTGGAAGCGAACATTTGGCGCAGTTGCCAACTGGGTGCTACCCATTAAATCCAGCGCCGGCGGCGGTTCTACGATTACCCAGCAGCTGATCAAAAACCTGACCGATGACAACGATTATTCGGTTAAACGTAAAATTACGGAGATCCTGCGAGCAATACATCTGGAAAAGCAGTTGGATGACAAACAGCGGATCTTAGAGCTTTATATGAATACCATTTATTTGGGACATAATTCCTATGGCGTTCAGACAGCTTCTATGCGGTATTTTGATAAGGATGTATCCGACAGTTATCAGTCGGGCCTTCTGGAGTTGTATAAAAAGATCCGTCCGGGTGAACCACTTAGCGTTGAAAGTGCAGAGAGCCTGATAACGTCGATGTTTTTTGACC
>CAZSBD010000043.1:0-10403 GCA_964605215.1 uncultured Oscillospiraceae bacterium
TATCCCCTGATCGACGGCCACGGCAACTTCGGCTCCATCGACGGCGACCCGCCGGCAGCTTACCGTTACACAGAAGCCCGCATGGCCAAAATTGCGGACGAAATGCTTCGGGATATCCAGAAGGAAACGGTGGATTGGGATCCCAACTTTGACGAGAGCCGCAAGGAGCCTCGGGTGCTGCCTTCCCGGTTTCCCAATTTGCTGGTCAACGGCTCCAGCGGTATTGCTGTGGGTATGGCTACCAACATTCCGCCTCATAACCTGGCGGAGGTGATTGACGCCTGCATTTGTATCCTGGATAACCCGGAGGCGGAGCTTTCGGATTTGATGCAGTATATCAAAGGCCCAGATTTCCCCACTAAGGGCATAATTATGGGCCGCAGCGGCATTCGCGCTGCCTATGCCACAGGCCGGGGTCGGATCGTGATGCGCGCCCGGACAGAGATGGAGGAATTCGGCAACGGCCGTATCCGCATCATTGTCACCGAACTGCCTTACCAGGTCAATAAAAAGATGCTGGTGGAGAATATCGCCAATCAGGTGCGGGAAAAGCGGCTGGAAGGGATTTCCGGCCTGCGGGATGAATCCGACCGGAACGGTATGCGCATTGTCATCGAGGTTAAAAAAGATGTCAATGCCCAGGTGGTGTTAAACCGGCTGTTTAAGCAGACCGCGCTGCAGAGCAACTTCTCTGTGAATATGCTGGCCCTGACCCATAACCAGACCCAGCCCAAGATTTTCTCCCTGCGGCATATGCTGGACGAATACCTGGAATTCCAGGAGGAGATCATCACCCGGCGAACCATTTACGACCGGAGAAAGGCCCAGGAACGGGCGCATTTGCTGGAGGGTCTGCTCATTGCCGAGGCCAATATTGACGAGGTGATCCGCATCATCCGGGAAAGCTACGATGACGCCAAGGAAAATCTGATGGCCCGGTTCGGTCTGGATGATATTCAGGCCCAGGCGATTTTGGATATGCAGCTCAAGCGGCTCCAGGGACTGGAGCGGGAAAAGCTCCAGAAGGAATATGATGAGCTGGAAGCTCGTATCGCCTACTATAACAGCCTGCTGGCGGATCCGGAACTGATTAAGGGCGTCTTAAAGGACGAGCTGACCGCCATCCGGGATAAGTACGGCGATGAACGTATGACGGAGATCCAGGAGCTGGAAAACGAGGTGGATATTGAAGATCTGATTGAGGAACAGGAGTGTGTTTACACCCTGACCCACTTCGGTTATATCACACGGCAGCCCACCAGCATCTACCGGTCTCAGCGCCGGGGCGGGCGGGGTGTTACCGCCATGGCCACCCGGGAGGAGGACTTTGCCCAGATCCTTTTCACCGCTTCTACCCACGATTACATTTTGTTCTTTACCTCTCTGGGTAAGGTGTATAAGCTCAAGGGCTATCAGGTGCCGGAAACCGGCCGGACAGCCAAGGGCATGAATATTGTCAACCTGTTGGAGATCGACCCGGGTGAAAAGATTACCGCCATGATCCCCATTCAGGAGTTTGACGAGGAACAGTTCCTGTTTTTTGCCACCCGCCATGGTATTGTCAAGCGAGTTTCCCTGGGCAATATGGCCAATATTCGCCGGGGCGGCCTGCGCGCCCTCTTCCTCAACGATGGGGACGAGCTGGTGGATGTGCGCCTGACAGATGGTCATCAGAAGATCATGCTGGCCACCCACCAGGGCAAGATGGTGACCTTTGACGAATCGGAGGCCCGGTGTATGGGCCGGACGGCTGTGGGCGTGCGGGGTATCCGCCTGGCGGAGGAAGACTATGTCATTGGCGCTGCCCGTGCCCGGGAAGCGGCATGCCTGTTATCCATTACGGAAAACGGCTACGGCAAGCGGACGCCGGTGGAGGAATTCTCCGTTCATCACCGGGGCGGCAGCGGCATCACCCTTCACGGCCTGACAGAAAAGACTGGCCTTGTGGCTGGCATTGCCGTGGTGCAGGATGACAACGATCTGATGGTAATCACCGATGACGGCGTCATCATCCGGGTAGATGTATCCGAAATCCGGGTATGCGGCCGTACCTCTCAGGGCGTCATTGTCATGCGTACCGGCGAGGATGTGAAGGTCATTTCCATTGCCCGGACAGACAAGGAAGAAACCGCAGATCCGGAAGAAACCGAACCGGCTGTGGAGAGCGAAAATGGCTAAAAAAGTAACCATCTATACCGATGGGGCCTGCTCGGGCAATCCCGGCCCCGGCGGTTATGGGATCGTTATGGAATACGGCGTTCATCGGAAGGAGCTTTCCAAGGGCTTTGCTGATACCACCAACAACCGAATGGAGCTGCTGGCTGTGATTACAGCCCTGGAAAGCTTGAAACAGCCTTGTCAGGTGGAGCTGTATTCGGACAGTAAATATGTGGTGGATGGCATCGTTAAAGGCTGGGCCAAGAGCTGGAAAGCCCGGGGCTGGCGCAAGGCGGATAAAACGCCGGCGAAAAATCCGGAGCTTTGGGATCGGCTGCTGGGCCTGCTGGAACAGCATGCGGTGACCTTCCATTGGGTCAAAGGCCATGCGGACAATCCGGGCAACAACCGGTGTGATGAATTGGCAGTGGCTGCTTATCAGCCCTTTTTGAAATAAGGGCCGATCTCCCCAGAATACACAAAGATCGTTTTGCTCCTTGCAGAATTTTTAAATTCATGCCCTTGGAGTTATCAACCATCTGAGGGCGGAATTTCCGCCCTTTTATTTTCCCTATAAATAGAAAACAATTAATAATATTTTTTATAATAATTACAAATTGTATTAATTAGGCCGCGAAAATGGAGAATTTTACTTATCATACCCCCACACAGGTTTTGCTTCCCATTTATCAAGCGGCCCAGATAGGAGGGCTTTCATGGCGAAAACCTTAGAAATCACGCCTTCCGGCTGTCGGATCTGGCAGGATGATCGTTTCTTTAAAATGGGACAGGACAGTATTTTGCTATCTGCGTTTGTCCGGCCGCCCAAAGGGGCGAAAATTTGTGATTTAGGCTGCGGCAGCGGTGTGCTGTCCCTCCAGCTTTTGCAGGCGGATTCCCGCTGCTCGGTTACCGGCTTGGAGATCCAGCCAGAGGTCTGCCTTTTGGCGGAGGAGAACCGGATCTTAAACGGCTTTGAGGAGCGGTTTACGGTGCGGCAGGGAGATATGCGGCAGATACGGCAGCTTTTCCCAGCCAATGGCTTTGATTATGTCATTTCCAATCCGCCTTATTTTTCGGAAAACAGCGGCCGGCCAGCCGCTGACCGTCATAAAAAAATTGCCCGTCAGGAAGAGAACGGTACGATCCAGGATGTAATCTATGCGGCGGCCTATTTATTAAAATATGGCGGGAAATTTGGCCTGGTACATCGGCCTGAACGGGTTTGCGAGATCATTAGCTGCATGAAAGACCATAGGCTGGAACCAAAACGGCTGGCGTTTGCCTATCATCGGCTGGATGCCCGGCCTTCCGTTTTGCTGATAGAGGCTCGCTATGGCTCTCATAGCGGCTGCGAAGTGCTGCCGCCTATTATCATAGAGCAGAAAGGATAAGTTTATTATGGCAGGAAAATTGTATTTGGTGGGAACCCCCATCGGCAATTTGCAGGATATAACGTTACGGGCGGCGGAGACCTTGCGCCAGGCGGATTTTATTGCGGCGGAGGATACCCGGGTCTCCCAGAAAATCCTCAATCATTTGGGCATCAGCAAGCCTATGGTCAGCTATTACGAGCATAACCGCCGAGCCAGAGGGGAAGAGATTCTGGCACGCATCCAGGCAGGGGAAACCTGCGCCCTGGTCACCGACGCGGGCATGCCGGCCATCAGCGATCCTGGGGAGGATCTGGTGGCCCTGTGCGGGGAAAACGGCATAGAAGTGCTGGTCATTCCCGGCCCATGCGCGGCGGTCTGCGCCCTGGCAGCCAGCGGCCTGCCCAGCGGCCGATGGTGCTTTGAAGGCTTTTTATCCACAGCGAAAAAAAGCCGTCAGGCTCATTTACAGGCACTTGTGACAGAAACCCGCACCATGATCTTCTACGAGGCTCCCCACAAGCTGCGGGCCACCCTAGCGGATCTGTGCCGTGCTTTTGGGTCGGAGCGGCGGCTTTCCCTCAGCCGGGAGCTGACCAAGATTCATGAGGAATGCCTGCGGATGACCTTGGGGCAGGCAGTGGCCTATTATGAGGAAACCACCCCCAAGGGAGAATTCGTTCTGGTTGTGGAGGGCGCGCCGGAAGAGGAGGATGCCCTGACATTGGAGGAAGCCTATCCCCTTGTGGAAAACCTTGTGGAAAAGGGGGAAACCTGGAAGGATGCGGTAAAACAGGTGTCTGCCCGGGCAGGAATCAAGAAAAATGCGCTGTATCAATATGTTTTGGAACGGCAGAAGGAAGCATAGTTTTCCACAGCTTGTGGAGAAATCAGATATATCAAAAAAGGACACTTCCTTACGAAGTGTCCTTTTCCATGTGATTATGATTCTGTTGTTTATTGTATTTTCTGTTCCAGCGCTTCAAATTCCATTGTAGAAAAGAATGCGCCAAGCGTGATTTGCAGCCTATCACAGGCAGCCGACCAGAAAAAAATTAGATCATATATTCGGTTAAGTTCAGGAAACGGGACAGGAATTGGCGGGTTCGGTATTCCTGAGGGCGAACCAGGATATCGGAAGGCTTGCCCTCCTCCACCAAAACGCCGCCGTCCATAAAGATTACATGGTCTGCCACTTCCTTGGCAAAGTCGATTTCGTGGGTCACCACGATCATCGTGCTGCTGGATTCCTGGGCGATCTGCTTCATGGTGTCCAGCACCTCGCCGACCAGCTCCGGGTCTAAGGCAGAGGTAGGCTCGTCAAAGAGGATGACAGAAGGCCGGATTGCCAAAGCCCGGGCAATGGATACCCGCTGCTGCTGGCCGCCGGAAATCTGATAGGGGTAGGAATCCCGTTTTTCCGCCATACCGACCTTGGCTAAATAATGCAGCGCAATGTCTTCCGCCTCCTGCTTGGGGGTTTTGTGGACAACCCGCAGGCTTTCGGTCACATTTTGCAGGACGGTTTTGTTGCGGAACAGATTGTAATGCTGAAAGACCATCGCCGTCTTTTCCCGAATGGCGTGGATCTGGGAATGGGACGCAGAGGTAACATCAATATCCAGATCATCCAAAAGAATATGGCCGGAATCTGCCCGCTCTAAAAAATTGGTGCAGCGCAGCAGGGTGGTTTTACCCGAGCCGCTGGGGCCTAAAATCACAGTGACTGAACCGGTCTGCACAGCGAAGTTTACGCCTTTTAAAACCGCGTTGTCTCCAAAGGCTTTGCAAATATTTTTATACTCTACCATAATTTATCCTTTCACGAACACCGAGGCGCGAAGGGAAATCGCATCGATGATTTTTTCAATCACAAAGCAAATGACCCAATAAATGGCCGCCACCAGAATATAAAGCTCCAAATAACGATAAGATTGGGCGCCCAGGATCATAGCGCCGGACATCAGTTCCTGCACAGAAATGGTAAACAGGATGGAGGTGCTTTTTACAATGTTCAAAAACTGGCTGCTCAAGGGCGGCAGGGCATAGCACATCGCCTGGGGCAGCACGATCCGCTGGAAACCCTGTCTCCAGGACATCCCGACCGCAAGGGCCGCCTCCATCTGGCCTTTATCCACTGCCAGCAATGCGGCCCGCAGCACCTGGGAGATATAGGCGCCAAAGTGCAGGGACATGGCAATGGTGCCTAAAACCGTGGCGTCAATGCTGGACATATCAAATTCCAGCCCCCGGGTCTTGGCATAAAGCAGCAGGATGGGTACACCGAAATAAATCACATAAATCTGAACCATCAGCGGACAGGCTCTGGTAATGAGCACATAAATTTCAGCAATCTGGCTGAGAACAGGAATTTTTTTAATTTGAAAGATCACCACTGGCAAAGCAATGAGAAAAGCGAAAATCATAGAAATCATAGAAATGCTAATGGTTTTCGGCAAATAAGTAATGAGCAGGGGAAAAACCTTAGCCAGATAGCCAGGATCAATAAGTTGTGTCATAAGAAATCCTCCATATGGATCACGCCAGCTTTACTGGCCATATTTCTTTACCCGGACACGAAGCTCCAGCTGGGTAAAGATAAGATGGATCACCAGGCACAGCAAAATATACAAGATACCGACATCAATATATAATTCCAGCCCTCGTTGGCTGAGGCCGCTCATCAGCTTTGCCCGAGTCATAATATCCACCAGGCCGATGTTAAAAAGCAGAGAGGTGTTTTTCAGGGTGTTGATTACCAGGCTGGAGGTATCTGGCAGCGCGTTGGCAAAAGCCTGGGGCAGCAGAATCCGGATATAGGCCTGCATCGTGTTCATGCCCACAGCATAGGCAGCTTCCAGCTGATCCGTGCCTACAGCGATCAGAGCGCCCCGCAGAGTCTCGGCAAAAAATCCACTCAAATGCAGGGAGCAGGCCACAAAGGCATATAGGATCAAAGGGATGGAACGGGTATCTGCCCCAAAAAGCCGAAACAGGGCAGGAAGCAGGAAAAAAAACAGGAATAGCTGAACGATGAGCGGGGTTCCTCGAATAAAGGAAATGAAGAATCGGCCCAAAGGATAGAGAACGGGAATCCGGCGAACCTGCGTGACAGCAATGGCGGTTCCCAACAGCAGGCCGAAAAAGACGGCTACCATCAGAACCGTTAACGTAGTGGGCAGCTCAGCCAGCAGCTTGGGAAAGGATGAAATCATATAGTTGACATCAAAAAACTTTGTCACAGGTGGGCTCCTTTCTAGCGCTTGGGGAAAACGGCGCTGTCTCCATGAGACAGCGTCGCCAATGAATTCTTTTTCAGGGAATTAATCCTCCAGAGGATTGGTTACATCCTCGCCAACAAACTCAATGCACAGCTTGGACAGGGTTCCGTCGTCCTTCAGCTCCTGCAGAACTTGGTCAATTTCGTCTGCCAGCTTCTGATTTTCGTCTGTTTTTGCCAGAATGAAGAATACAGGCTGTGCGGAAATGGGATCGCCAACTGTCTTAATATCATAGCCGTTGTCCTGAACTGCGTTGTCTACATTGGCCTTGTAGCCGTGGGTTGCGTCCACCTGGCCGGTAGCCAGCTGGGCAAAGGTTTCTGCGCTGCCGCCGTCAAAAAACTTGGTTTTGATGGGGTTCTTTGCGGTTTCGTTGTACTGGTTAACCAGGGTGGTCACTTCATCGGTGGGGATTAAAGCCATGGTTTTGCCCTGCAGGTCATCCAGGGTGGTGATGTTATCTTCATCGCCCCGTACAACCAGACGGGAATAAGCATAGTTATAGGGGATTTCCGGGAAGATATACTTGGCGTCTCTCTCATCGTTATGCACCAGCTGGTTTGCCACCATATCCAGCTGACCGCCGTCCAGTGCGACAAAGGCGGCGGACAGATCCATGGTCTGGAACTCAAACTGTACATCCGGCAGTTTCTCGTCAATCAGCTTCAATACCTCGATATCATAGCCGGTCAGGTTGTTGTTTTCGTCCAGATAAGTGAAGGGACGGAAGGTGCCGCGGGTTGCTACCCGGACGGTGCGCACCTGCTGGCTGTCATTGGCAGAAGCGTCGTTGTCATCAGAAGCGGCGGTTGTGTTGTTGTTGCCGCAGCCTGCCAGGGAAAGGACGGCAGATAGGGCTAAAATGCTTGCAATAATTCTTTTTTTCATAGTGGTTTTCTCCTTTTCTTTTATTGCTTTTTTATATTTTTGCGAAGGGTTACAATAGGGATTTGACAGCGGCCTGTAAATGTTCCAATACGTTCTGAAGCTGTGCTTTCGGCAGGGCCAGGTTCAGCCGGGCAAAGCCAATACCCTGGGAGCCAAAGATCCGGCCCTGGTGAGCCCAGATTTTAGCACGGTGCAGCAGGAACTGTTCCAGCTCTTTTGCGTCCAGGCCTAACTTTCGGAAGTCCAGCCATAGGAAGTAGGTGCCTTGGCCGATGTAAACGCCGATTTGCGGGATATTGGTCTGGATATAGGCTTCCGCCAGTCTGCGGTTTTCCGTCAGGTATTGGGTCAGCTCATCCACCCACTGGTCGCCATAGCGAAAGGCCGCATTGGCCGCCACCAGAGAGAATACATTGGGATCTGCAATGCCGGCGTCCTGAAAGGCTGCGATAAACTTTTCCCGGAGTTGCGGGTTGGGAATGATAATATTGGACAGATGCAGACCGGCCAGATTAAAGGTTTTGCTGGGCGCGGTACAAATAATAGCTGCCTGCTCATATTCCGGCCCTAAAGTGGCGAAAGGCGTAAATTCTGTATCGGTACAAATCAAATCGCCGTGAATTTCATCCACAATGAGGAGAACGCCGTATTTGGCGCTGAGATCGCCCATACGTTTGAGTTCCTCCCGGGTATAAATCTTCCCTATGGGGTTGTGAGGATTGCACAGAATAAAGATTTTGGGGCGAAAATCCCGAAGCTTGCATTCCAGGTCATCCCAGTCGATGTCGTAATGGTCACCCCGGTCGATGAGGGGATTTTCCAGCACCCTGCGGTGGGTTTGGTGGATCAGATGGAAAAAGGGATGATAAACAGGAGGCTGAATGAGGATCAGATCCTCTTTTGCGGAAAAGGCCCGCACAGCAGTATGAATGCCGCAGATGACGCTGGGGGTATGTACCAGCCATTTGTCCTCAATGGTCCAATGCTGGCGGCGGGCCAGCCAGCCGATGACGGCTTGGTGATAGGTCGGGTCTACTGCGGTGTAGCCGTAAATACCCAACTGAGCTCGATCCAAAATCGCTTGCTTCACTTCGGGCAAGGTTTCAAAATCCATATCGGCAATCCACATCGGCTGAATATCCGGCTCGCCGGTTTGGGCCTCCAGATAATCCCACTTGCGAGACCAGACATTTTTAATTTTAACTGGGGTATCAAAATTATATTTACGCATTTTCTGGCTCCTCAAATTTACTTTTTGGCAGATCTGGACTCATCAATCGTTTGTAATAAAAACTGCTGGTGTACAAACAGCCTGCCGGATTGTGAGCCAGTACCCGGTCCTTTACCACCAGATAAGTGACCGGCGCTTTGGAATGCTTGATAAACAGGGTATCGTGACCCACGCACAGGCCCATAATGATGTTCAATTCTGTGCCGGCCTGGTTTAGGATTTCCGCCTGCATCACGGGGTTGCAAAAGGCTTCAAAACAGCCGGGATGGATTTTCTCCTCCTCCGGGATGCCCAAAACCGTTTTATCCTGTCCGCCAATCTTACAGGCCACGCCGTATAGCTCAATCCCTTTGGCTTTGGCAATTTTGGCAAAGGTGTTGCATTCGTTCAGCAGGCCTACGCAGGTAGCGACCCCCACCTTTTTGTAGCCCATTCGTTTGATAAAAATCAGGATTTCCTCCACCCGGGTAGCCCGGCCGTAAAATTCCCCTTCAATCTGAGCGGCGGTCAGGGCAATCTTCCGATCCACCCGGCTGCGCTGATAATGCTTGGTTGTTTTTTCTAGCAGCTCGGGATCTGCGTTTTCTGTTAAGCAGCCTTTGGGATAAGGCGCGTTTTCTTTATTACAATTTCCAACCGGACAGTTGGCGCAGCTAAATTTGATTTCTTCGCTCATAGGGAGTTCCTCCTTTGAAATGGAAATACATGGTGACAAATAGAATTCCTGTGGATATACTAGGCTTTTGACCATAAAAGAACAGACGCCTTGCCGGAGACAAAATCCAAGTATACCGCACCTTTGCGGCTTTAAAAGCAGGGAGAAATTTTCAGGGAATACAACAGCATCATCACAAAGCCTTGTTCTGGTTTCAGAAGTTTAAAATTTTTAAATACCTATTAACATAGTATGTTTATAGATGATAATGGTATGATACCATTTGCACCATGTTTTGTCAAGCAAGAAAATAAATAAGAAACTGTAAAAATCCCACGAATCCTTGTCGGTTATTCACAAAAATAAACCCTTAAATCCGCAGGGTAATAGAAAATAAAAAAGCAGCCCTTCCAAATTCGGAAAAACTGCTTTTGTTTTTGCCTTGTTGCCAGTTGGGGCGAAATCAGAAAGCCATAAGAAAGGCTTTTCAGACCAAAAGGAAAAAGCCCGAGCGGGCGATTTTCTAAGCGGAAAGCGCCAAAAAAGCTACGTACACGCCATAGATTTTTTGGATATTGCGCTTCGTGCAAAAGACTTTATAGGCAAGCTAAAAGGCCGTGCCTTACGGCACGGCCTATGTAAAATTCTTGGGAAAATTTACTTAGCAGCCTGCAGAGCCTTAACTTCTTCGATCATCATCGGCAGAACCTTGAACAGGTCGCCGCAGATGCCGTAGTCAGCCAGCTCGAACATAGGAGCATCGGGGTTGGTGTTGATGGCAACGATGCACTCGGAATCCTGCATACCAGCCTTGTGCT
>CAZSBD010000044.1:0-10264 GCA_964605215.1 uncultured Oscillospiraceae bacterium
CCGATATAAATCACCAAATCCGCCGTAGCCCACTTAGCCAACTGATGCTGGATAACGGTCTTGCCGCTGCCAAAGGGGCCGGGTACCGCCGCCACCCCGCCTTTTGCCAGAGGAAACAGCGTATCAATGACCCGCTGCCCGGTGACAAGCGGCATTTCCGGCGGCAGCTTTTTGGCATAAGGCCGCCCCCGGCGCACAGGCCAGTGAACCATCATCGTCAGCGGTGCCTCTCCCTTTTCTGTTTCCAGCACCGCCACTGTCTGGGTCACGGTAAATTCTCCTTTTTGGATCTCCTTGACCCGGCCCTTCAGCCCTGCGGGAACCATCAGCCGATGTATCATGGAAGGGGTCTCCCGCACGGTGCCAAACACATCCCCTGCCTGGAGCATATCCCCCGGCTCGACAGCCGGGACAAATTCCCATTTCTTTTCCCGATTCAAAGCAGGCACTTCCACGCCTCGGTGCAGGTTTGAGCCGTTTTTCTGATAAATTTCCTCCAAAGGCCGCTGGATACCGTCATAAATGGTGCCAAGAAGTCCCGGCCCCAGCTCCACGGACAAAGGCTGGCCGGTGGATTCCACCGGCTCCCCCGGCTTGATCCCGGAGGTTTCCTCATAAACCTGGATGGAAGCCCGATCCCCGTGCATTTCGATGATCTCTCCCATCAGCCGGCGACGGCCTACCCGCACCACATCAAATAAGTTGGCCTGGCGCATCTGTGCCGCCACCACCAAAGGGCCTGATATCTTAGCGGTTTTTCCCTGTATCATGTCCTTCCTCCTCCAAATAAAATATCCGAACCAATGGCCTGACGCACCAGTCCGCTCAAGGCCCTTTTGCCGCCCTCCCGGGGGCCGGTTAGACCGGGGATGGGGATGACTGTCAGTTCTCCCTGTTCCCCTTCCGGCAAAAAGGTCCAGGCCGTCTCTGTCACATATAAGACAGGATGCCCCGCCTGCCGGATGTCCGCATAGGCTTTACGCACCGCCTCTTCCCCTTCCGCCGGGTACAGAGCAAAGCCCAGACAGCCAAAGCACATAATACTTTCCCAGTCTCCCAATGCCGCCCCGTTCATGTCAGTCCCATCCTTTCCTGCAAGCGGGCAGAAGGCCACCCCAGTTTTTTCCCAAAAAGCAGCAGCCGCACCCGCCAAATCTCCTGTTGTTTCTCCCAGTAATACAGCAGCAAAAGTCCAGGGCCTTCTCCTGTATAGCGGGCCTGCCGACATAAAGCCTTTTGCTCCTCCAGGCAGAAATACCGATATCGATCCTGCTCCAGAGCCTTCCAGCCCTCTCCCCAGCCTAGGGCGGTGAGCACTTCCTTCAGGCTGCTTTGTCCCTGCTCCGCCGCCTGGATCAAAGTCTCCACAGGAAAACCGGGACAAGTCGGTAACGCCTGTCTTAAAAATTCCCCGCCCAGCCGGCGGCCTCGGAATAAAACCTTAACCATCCCCTGCTGCGCCAGCCGCTGGGCGCTTTGAGCCAAAACGGGAATAACCTGCTCTTCTCCCGTCCGGATCAGCTTTTCCAGCACCGCCCGGTCCATCCGGGTGTCGCACAAAAGAAGATCTCCCCGACTTCTCAGCTGCTCCCAAGCCTCTTTGGCAGCCTGGGCATAAAAGCCCAGCTTTGAAAAATCCCCCGCCTGGAGCTGGGAAAGAAGATTTGTCTCCTTCGGCAGCAAGTCCATTTCCGGCCGCCAAGCCTGACGCAAAGCCGCCTTTAGACGGGCGCCATAGGCCGCTTCTCTCAAAAA
Source organism: uncultured Oscillospiraceae bacterium (assembly GCA_964605215.1). Classification (GTDB taxonomy): domain Bacteria; phylum Bacillota; class Clostridia; order Oscillospirales; family Butyricicoccaceae; genus CAZSBD01. The sequence goes on from CAZSBD010000044.1 coordinate 1,756, forward strand.
TGCCAGTGCATCCCCGTCCGTTTCCTGCAAAAAGGCGGAAACAGCCTGTTCCTCTCCTTCCGTCCGCTCCAAAGGGGAAAGGCCGCTCTCTTTACCACCCCAGCCCTGTCCGGCCAAATAGCGCAGGCATTCCGCCTCATCCCCCAGCCGCAGCAGGGTCTCCCAGTCGCTGGGAGTCAGGCTTTGAGCTTGCCGAGCCTGTACCCGGGCGCTGCTGTAGATCCAGTCTGTCAAATCCCCGCCCCCTCAAACAAAAGAAAAGCCAGCCGCTGTTTCTGGTCGTCCCGGCAGCTTTCCATCAGCATTTGCAGAGAGCAGTTTTCCGTTACACCGCCATAAACCAGCAAAAAGCCGCCTTCGATCTCTGCCGGTTGCTGGGAAATGGTCAGCTTTCCCTTTTTCTGGGCTGCCAGCTTTTTGATCTGATGAGGAAAGCCTGCCGGCATCCGTTGCAGATCATAGGCGCCAAACCAGATTTCTCCAGCTTGGCCGGGTCGCAAAACCTGCCCCAGCAAATTGTGCAAAAACTTAAAATAAGGCTCTGAAGCCATCTGGCACAGGCCATGGTAAACCCGCCGCAGGCTGTCCAGAATTTCCGCCTGCCGCACCTGCAAAAGAACGCTTCTCCGCTCCCGTTCCGCCGCCAGTCGGGCCTTTTCCAACAGCTGAGCCGCTTCCCGCTGGCTGCTTTGCCGGATGGCCGCCGCCTGTTCCCGCTCCTGCTGCTGGAAGGAACGGGTGATTTCCTCCGCCTGAGCCTGCCCCTGGCGGATCTGCTCTCGGGCTTGTTCCCGCGCCTCCTCTAAAATTCGCGCGATCATACTGTCCAGTCCCTCCATTGTCCTTCCTCCTTACAAAGCGCTGTAAATCAGGATAGAAACCAGCAGCGCTAAAATAGCGTAGGTTTCCACCATAGCGGGGAAAATCATAGCCTTGGCAAACTGCTCCGGCCTTCTGGCCATCAGGCCGATGGAGGCCGCCGCCGCTTTGCCCTGGGCACGGGCGGAGTAAAATCCCGCCACCCCAATGGGGGCGCAGGCTGCCAGATACAAAAGCCCCTGAGACAGGGTCAGATTCTGCACCACGCCGCCCAGCAAACCAATTTTAGACAGCACTAAAAAGCCCATCAGCAGGCCATAGATGCCCTGTGTGCCGGGAAGCAGCTGCATAATCAGAACCTTGGCAAATTTGCTGGGATCCTCTGTCATGACCCCGGAGGCTGCCTGTCCGGCAGTGCCCACACCAATGGCAGAACCGGCGCCGGCCAGAAATACTGCCAGAGCCGCTCCCAGCACGGCGAAAAACAGTCCATAATCATTCATAAAGCATTTCCTCTTCCTTTCCGGTATACCGGGCTTTTGTATCAAAGGGCGCAAAGGCTTTGCCGCCGCCCTGATAAAATTTCCCGAAAAATTCCACAAATTCCAATCGGTTGGAATGGACATAAGCGCCAAAAAGATTGATAACCAGATTAAAGGCATGACCCAAAACAAACACGGGCACAAATACCAGCGCGCCCCGGATACCGCCGCCTGCCATCGTACCCATAGCGTTGACGACCTGGGCAATGACGCCGGTGGCCAGTCCCAGGGCTAAAAGCCGGGAATAGGACAGCACATCGCTAAGCCAGCCAGTGATGTCATACAAGCCGTACAGGCCGCGGATGATCCGCAGGCCCCAGTTTTGGGAATCCCTTCCCGCCGTCAGCAAAATGCCCGCTGCGCCTGCTATGGCGCTTGCCGCCGCCAGGGTACCTGCCCAGCTGGGCAAATTGGGCCGGAATTGGGCAATGGAAGCAAACAACTCTGTGGGCAAAAATAAAAAGATCAGTCCCAGCAACAAAGCGAACCAGCAAAAAACCTGGCTGAACCAATCCCCGTACCGCTTTTGCCGCCACAGGGATACACCCTGAATCCCCAATCCGGTGAACAAATGAATCAGCCCCAGCAAAAAGCAGAACATCAGCAGCCGCACGGGATTGGAAAGAGGCGGAAACCACAAAGCAGGCGCCTGGATCTCCCGGTCAAAAAACACCCGGCTGATCACCGGCACCGCGTCCCCAAACCAGCTGCCAAACAGCACGCCCCAAAAGGCAGTGGAGATGCCGCCGTAAAAGAACAGGGCTATGGTTCGTTTGATGCCCCTGTCCATTTTCGGATACCGGCGCCATAGCCAGCCACACAAAAGCACCAGCAACAAGCCATAACCGGCGTCGGACAGCATCAGGCCAAACATAACAAGATAAAAGACGGACATCAGGGATGTGGGGTCTTTTTCCTCTGCCAAGGGCAGGCCAAAAGCCTCTGTCACCCCCTGACAACTGGCCGCCGGGCCGGCATTTGCAAGCAGCACCGGCACTTCCTCCCCCGGCTCAGGCAGTCGGGTTTCCCACACTACCGTAAAGTGCCGCCGCACCTGCTCTCCCAGCTTTTTTTCCCGATCCGCTGGCAAAAATCCCTGCAAAAAGAAGGTGCGCTCTGTCTGCCCCAGCTGCTCCTCTGCCTGCCGCCGCAAAAGCTCTGCCTGCTGCCGGTCAAAAAGCCGCCGCAGGCTATCCCGCCTTTTGGAAAGATCGGCTAAATAGGTTTCCCGCTCCCGGATTTCCTGATGCAGCTGAAACAGCATATCCGTCTGACGTCCCATCTCCGCCTTGGGCGTTTCTTCCGTTCCCTGGGGGATCGGGGCAAACCGCAGCTCTTTCAGCGCTTCTTCCGCCTCTTTCCGCTGGATCTGCAAACACAGCAGAGCAATCCGGCTGGTATGTTTCTCCCGGTTTAAAATGAAGCATTCCGACGGCCCTGTCAGCCTGCTGCGAATCTCTTCTTCCTCAGGCTGTCCCAAAACCGTTCCTAAAAAACAAGCCACATGGGCTGTCCCTGTAAAGCCAGATGGCACCGGCAGCTCCTGCCAAGGCTCCAGCTGCCGGATTCGAGCCGCCGCTTTGGCGGCAAGGCTTTTTCTTTCCTGCCGCTCCCGTTCCAGGTTCAAAATATCCGCCGCCCAAAGGGGATCTGTCGACTCCTCTTTGGATACGGATGGGCTGGAAAGAATTGCTCCCAGCCCTTTTTCTGCGGGAGCATATTTTTCTAAAATGGCCAGCGCCTGCCGGGTTTGGGTCAAGGCCTCCCGCAGCTGAGCCTGAGCCTCTCCTGTTTCCGGCCGGGGCAGCTGATCTACCGTTTCCAGCTGTACCACCCCTTTTTTCTGTAAAAAAGCCAATAAGGCGGTTTTTTCCGCCGGAACCCCGCAAAGGGTGAGGATTTTCATCTCTCGCTTTGCCATATCAAGTGCCCTCCTCCCAGCCAGTCATCTCCCGCAGAATCTGACGCACTGCCTGATCCTTTCTTTGCTCTGCCAGGATCTGCAAAGCCTTGGCTTCCTCTTGGGTCTGTTCCCGGACAGCCTGCTCCAGGGCCTGTTTTTGTTCCCTGGCTTGGGCCAGCCGATCCTGAGCCAGCTTTTCCGCCAGCCGTCTATTTTCCAGCAGGCGGCGTTCTCCATGTGCCCGGACCTGCCGGATTTGGGCCGCTTTTTCCTCTTGGCCCTGGGCGATGAGCTGGGCAGCCTGAGCTTCTGCCTGTTCAATGGCCGCCAGCATATTTTCCAGCATACAGCTTCCCTTCCTTCCTTTTTCTTTAGGTTGTCCCATTTCTGGATAAATATTTCCCTATGATTTGGTATTTTATGTAAACAAAAAATGCGCCCCAAAGGAATCATTCTTCCTTCAGGACGCATATGATAGATATTTTTTATTGCCAGCGGATAATGGTGCCTTCCTTCATAATCACATTCATCTGATCGACAGCCACAGCCCGGATGTTCTCCAGCGGATTGCCCGCCAGCACCAGAAGATCCGCAAACTTTCCTGCCTCCAGAGTGCCGGTGATATCGCCTACTTTGAGCATCTCCGCACCGGTCTTGGTAGCCGCCACAATGGTTTCCATTTCTGTTATCCCCGCCTTTTCCACAAAGGAATACATTTCCCCAATGGCCGTAGTGCCGTAAGGCGTTAAGGTGGAGCAGAAAGAATCTGAGCCGATGGTCAGGCCAATGCCCTTAGCCTTGGCCTTGCGCAGGTTGGCGTAAACCCGCTGCAGCTCTTTTTCCGCCACGGTATCGCCGGGATATGAATCATGCACCTCAGGAATATAAGGCGGCTGATAGCTTTTAAACCACTCCTCCAAAAACTGAATGGTGGGGCAGAAATAAATGCCCTTTTCTGCCATAATATCCAGGCATTCATCATTTAATGTCTGGCCATGGATGATGAGATGCACCCCGGCCCGGGCGGAATCCAGAGCACCGCCGTAGCCCTCTGCATGGGACCAAACAGGGATGTGTACCATATTGCATTCGTCTACCACGGCTTTGATTTCTTCATAGGTATAGTGCTGATCCAGCTTCTGATCCCACCGCCAGATACCGCCGCCGGTAGACCAAATTTTAATGGCGTCCGGATTGTCCCGCAGCCGGCGTCTGACCGCCTTGCGCAGATCCCAGGGGCCGTCTACCCGCTCTGCCCAGGGATGGGACCAATCATTATAAGCGCTGGGCAGCCGGTGAGAATCGCCATGGCCTGCTGTCCGGGCGAAGCCTGCACCGGAGGTAACCACTCTGGGACCCTGCATCACACCCGCTTCGATCATATTGCGGATATGAGGGCCGGAAACGGAAATCTCGCCTACAGTGGTTAATCCGTTTTCCAGGCACTCGTGAGCCTGCTGTACGGCTACCACAGTTTTCTGAATGGGATGCTCCAGCACCCAGTCGCTGTCGTTATCTGTCAAATTGCCGGAAAAGTGCAGATGGGTGTCCACCAAGCCAGGCATAATGGTCTTGCCGGTGATATCCATCACCTCATAGTCTGCCGGAATGGCCTTTCTCTCCCCTGCATACACGATCTTTTTTTCTTCCACCAGAACCAAAGAATCTGTTACCGGCGGCCGGCCGGTGCCGTCAATTAAAAGACCGCCGGCAAATGCTGTTTTTTCCATCGCTTTCTCCTTTTCTCGCAAATCTTCACCTTTTTACCACACCTATTAGGTTCTCCTTCATTGTAGCGCCGGTTTCATGCTTTTGTCTATCAGACAAAGATGCTGTCCGGGGCAAAAGGCTGCCGGTCATCTGCCGTTTTCGGTGTCTTTTTTTATATAAGAGCCGCTCCTTATCTGTTGACCTGGTTTTCGATCCGGCCAGACAAAAAGCCTGCTGCATTGGCTACGGCAATATCCATCAGCCGCTGGCGGCTCTCCTTAGGCGCCCAGGCAATATGAGGTGTCAAAACACAGTTGGGTGCGCCCAGCAACGGGCAATCCGCCTGCATAGGCTCCACGCAGATCACATCGGCAGCGTAAGCTCCTACCCGGCCGCTGTCCAGCGCCTGGCGCAGCTCTGCCTCGTTGACCACTGGCCCTCTGGCTGTGTTGATGATCCAAACCCCTTCCTTCATCCAGCCAATATTCTTGGTGCAGATCAGATTCCGGGTCTCATCATTCAAGGGGCAGTTGAGGGAGATGATATCCGCCACGGCAAAGGCATCCTCTGCCGGCACGATTTCCACACCAGTCATCGGCTCTGCGGCTTCCGGATGATGCGCTACTGCCACCACATGCAGGCCAAAAGCCAAGGCAATCTTGGCAATGGCCCGGCCGATCCGGCCAAAGCCGTAAATGCATATGGTCTTGCCCTGCAGCTCGGTTAGGGGATAATTCCAGAAACAGAAATCCTGACTTGTCACCCAATCCCCATTGTGGATAGCCCGGCTGTGTTCTCCAACATGGTGGCATAGCTCCAGCAGCAGAGCAAAGGTCATCTGTACCACAGACGGCGTGCTGTAAGCGGGGATATTGGTCACAACAATGCCCTTTTCCGTAGCCGCCGCCAGATCCACCACATTATAACCTGTAGCCAACACGCCGATATATTTCAGCTTCGGGCAAGCCTGAATCACAGTCTGATCCAAAATGACCTTATTGGTGAGCACCATCTCTGCCTCTCCAATCCGCTCTATCACTTCTTCTGGCTTTGTCCTTTCATATACGGTCAGCACACCCAGGGCTTCCATGGGGGCCCAGCTGATATCGCCGGGATTGGCTGCGTAACCATCTAATACTACGATCTTCATCTTATAAAACTCCTTTGCTCAATATAATTCCTTTGGATTTATCATATCATATCCCTTGGCTTTTGCAACGAAAAATATCGGGAAGGTTTCGTTTTCTCAAAAAAATTGCCCTCCGATAAAAATCAGAGGGCAAATATCCGTAATGATTTACTTGGTCTTTACATTGATGGTTTTTCTGTTCAGCAGATCTATCGGCATCTTCTCCTTTGCGGAGTAAGTAGTATGCAGCAGGTGATGTGACTTCTCGCTGTTCGGCTCACCCAGATACTCAGCATACATCATCTGAATATAGGGGTTCTCATGAGAACAACGGAGCTTAGAGCCTTCATCCTCTGTGTACAAAGCCTTAGAGCGAAGTGCAAATACATCCATACCGGAATTCCGGGTCGCTGCATTGAGGATCGGCTGACCGCCGCCCAAGACGCAGCCGCCGGGGCAGCCCATAATTTCGATAAACTGATAATCGCATTCGCCTGCACGGATTTCATCCAGCAGAGCTTTTGCTGTACCGGTACCGCTGACCACGCAGCCCTTCAGCTTTATGCCCGGCAGATCCACAATTATTTCCTTGCGTTTATCCTTCTGGCCGCGGATCTCCTGGAATTCCAGGGAATCCAAAGGTTTGCCCTTAACGATCTCGCCTACGGTACGCAGCGCCGCTTCCATTACACCGCCGGTGGTGCCGAAGATCACGCCGGCACCGGTTGCACCGCCCATGGGGCTGTCAAACTCTTCTTCCGGCAGGTTTACAAAATCAATACATTTTTCTTTAATCATACGGGCCAGGCAGCGGGTGGTGATAACGGCATCTACATCACGCATGCCGTCTACTTCCATTTCCGGCCGCTCAATCTCATACTTCTTAGCGGTACAAGGCATAACAGATACCACATAAATATTATGGGGATCAATGCCTTCCTTCTTCGCATAGTAACTCTTGATAGTCGCACCCAGCATGGTGTGAGGAGACTTACAAGAGGACAGATGGGGAATCAGATCCGCATAGTTGTTCTCGCAGAACTTGATCCATCCGGGGGAACAAGAGGTAATCATAGGCAGAGTACCGCCGTTCTTCAAACGATCCAGCAGCTCGCTGCCTTCCTCCATAATGGTCAGGTCCGCGCCGGTGTTGGTGTCAAATACCTTGTCTACGCCCAGGCGGCGGATCGCCGCTACCATCTTGCCGGTTACCGGTGTGCCGATGGGCAGACCAAATTCCTCGCCCAGCGCCGCACGAACAGCGGGAGCAGTCTGGAATACCACATGAAGCTCCGGCTTGTTGATTGCTTTCCAAACCTGCTTTAAGTGGCTGTTGCCCTGGAGAGCGCCGGTCGGACATGCCTGGATGCACTGGCCGCACATCATACATCCAACATCCTTCAGAGATTTATCATAAATCGCGCCTACAGAAGTCCGGAAGCCACGGTTTTTAGCGGTCAGAACTGCTGTGCCCTGCTTCTCACATGCTGCGATACAGCGGCGGCACAGGACGCACTTGTTATTATCACGAATGATAGAGGAGGACAGATCGTCGATCTCGTAATTGATGTTCTTGCCCTCAAATTCCACACGGTTTACATTCAGATTCCGTGCCAAGGTCTGCAATTCACAGTTGCCGCTGCGGATACAAGTATAGCACTTGCAGTCGTGGTTGGACAGAATCAGCTCCAAAATAGCTTTTCTGGATTTGCAGACTGCGGGAGAATCCGTGCGGACTACCATACCCTCGCTAACGGGATATACGCAGGAGGCCTGAAGAGCCTTAGCCCCTTCTACTTCTACCAGACACATCCGACAGGCGCCGATCTGGTTGAGATCCTTCAGGAAGCATAAGGTAGGGATATAGATCCCATTTTGTCTGGCCGCTTCCAAAATGGTGATACCGGCCGGTACATCGTATTCCTTACCGTTGATTGTAATATGAACTGTATCCATCTTTTCCCCTCCCTACTTTCTGCTGATTGCCTTAAACGGACAATGGGTATAGCATTCGCCGCACTTGATACATTTGGTCTGGTCGATAACATGCGGTTCTCTTCTTTCACCGATGATCGCGTCGGCAGGGCAGCAGTCTCTGGCACAAAGGGTACAGCCTCTGCACTTTGCCTCGTCGATCTCATAGTGGATCAAGGACTTACATACGCCAGCCTCACAATGCTCATCCAGAATATGCGACTCATATTCGCTGCGGAAATAACGCAGGGTGCTGAGCACGGGGTTGGGCGCTGTTTGACCCAGGCCGCACAGCGCGCCGGCCTTAATAGACATCGCCAGGGTTTCCAGCTTGCTGATATCCTCCGGTTCGCCTTGACCGGAAGTGATCCGGGTCAGGATCTCCAGCATTCTCTTGGTGCCGATGCGGCAGGGCGGACATTTGCCGCAGCT
>CAZSBD010000045.1:0-10212 GCA_964605215.1 uncultured Oscillospiraceae bacterium
GGGCGTGAACCCCTTCAATCAGCCGGGTGTAGAATCCTACAAGAAGAACATGTTCGCTCTGCTGGGTAAGCCGGGCTATGAAGAGCGCCAGGCCGAACTGATGGCAAGACTGGAAGACTAGGAGAAATCAAGATGAAACGAGTGTTGGTTATGACTCCTTGCCGGGAACACCATAAAAAAATGCTGGAAGAAGCAGGACAGGGTCAATGTGAGTTCTTCTTTGTCAGCGAAGATCAATCAGATGAAGTGAAGCAGGCTGCCGTGGAAAAGGCAAATATTATCATTGGGGAACCGAGAAAGCGGTATCTGCAAAATGTGCCCGATTTGGAATGGGTGCAGATGACATGGGCTGGAACAGATGTATATACCAAAAAGCCAGGCTTTCCCCGGCGGGTGAAGCTGACCAATATGACCGGCGCTTTCGGTGGGGTCATTGCGGAATATGCCTTTGCCGGCATTTTGGCTCTCTACCGTCATTTGCCTACCTATGGCAAGCAGCAGCGGCAGCATATTTGGCAGGAATACACAGCGGAGCGCACCCTGGAAGGCAAGCGGGTTTTGATTCTGGGCGCCGGAGATATCGGTGAAAATATGGCCCGGCGGCTCAAAGCCTTTGGCGCTTATGTGGTAGGCACCCGCCGGATCGTTCGGGAAAAGCCGGACTGCTTTGACGAAATGGTGACTCTGGAGGTTTTGGATGAGCAGCTTGCCCAGGCGGATATCGTTATGGGCTGTCTGCCCAATACACCCGCCACCACCGGTCTGTTTGACCGGGAGCGGCTGCTTAAGATGAAGAAGGACGCGGTGCTGGTCAACGTGGGTCGGGGCAATCTGATTAAGACTGATGATCTGGCCGCTGTGATGCAGGAGGGTCATTTGTTTGGTGCTGTCATCGACGTCACCGATCCGGAGCCTTTGCCGGCAGAGCATCCCTTGTGGGCGCTGGAAAATGTCATCCTTACCCCTCATATGGCAGGCCCCAGCTTTAACGGCTGTCTGGAAACGGATGACAAAATTTATCAGATTTGTTGCGAAAATCTCAAGCGATACCTGGCAGGCCAGCCCCTGCGCAATGAAGTCAACTGGGAGACTGGTTACCGAAAGGTTTAATTGCACAGCATATGGAAAAAGGCCGTGGAAAAAAGTTCCACGGCCTTTTTGCTGCCTATGAAGGCTGTTTGTTATTTTACAATTTGATTCAGCAGCCGCAGGAAGATCACAGAAACTTCGCTGCGGGTAATAGAAGCTTGCGGCGCTAAAGCGTTGCCAGAGCGGCCCTGGATCAAATCCGCGCTGACTGCCCAGGCCATAGCCTTCTGGGCGTAGCTGGATACCTGGGAAGCGTCGCTATAAGAGGCGAGACTTGCCTCCTTTGCAGTATCCAGTCCAATGGTATCAGCGTAGCGGTAAAGCATCGTTACCAGCTGCTCCCGGGTGATGTTATCATTGGGGGAGAAGCGGTCAAGATAGCCCTGGGCGATCTTTTCCTCAGCCGCCCAGCTGACAGCGTCTGTGTACCAGGTGCCAGCTGCTACATCAGAGAAGCTGGCCTCCTTAGCGCCGGCAGGTTCATCCTCCAAACGATAAAGGACAGTGACCAGCATGCCCCGGGTCATGGTGCCGCTGGGGGAGAAGGTGCGCTCTGCTGTGCCATAGAATAGCTGGTGGCTGGAAACCACATCCACAGCATCTGCATACCAGCTGCCGGCTGCCACATCGTCAAAGCCCACAGCGGCATCCTTGATTTTTAAAATGGCACTCTTCTGAATGAGAACATAAGCGATTCCATTTTCCACCAGGGATTTTTTCAGAATGGTTTCCTGACCATTGGAATCTACCATTACCACTACCTGGCCGCTGGGTACGTCGGTGAGAGTGGTTTTAACGCCATGGGAAGCGGTAACTTCCTTGTCGTTTTCGGTTACCTTGACCGTATAGGTCTTATCTGTGTTTTGGGTTACAGTGGTCTGTACTTTGGATTCTTCCTGGCTGGGCGTAGTGCTGTTGGAGCCGCTGCTGCCGCTGCTCCACTTTTCCGAGCCTTCCTCCTTGGTGTAGTCATCCGTGTAATGGAAGATAATGGAGTCGCCATTGGACAAACTTTGCTCTTCTATACCATAGCCGGGGTGCTTGCCGTTGAGCAGATACATCCAGCCGGACTTGGGACCGTTATTAAACTCAGCCAGGCCGTTGACGCTGGAAACATAGTTGCCGCTGACATTGATCCAGGGGATATCTGCTGCAGTCAGTGCCTTTTCAAAGACATCCCGAACAGTTGCTTCCGCTGGAACAGTGTAGCTTGTGCGGGGGATCCAGGTTTCCAGCTGGCTGCGGGTTTCCTGATAGGTGTGGGTCTTGCCGTTATCGCCATGATTTTCGTCACCAAGCAGGGTGAAATAAACGGTGATATTTTTACCGGATGACGTAGGGGCGTTTTCTCTGGTAATGATCAAAGTTACGGTTTGATTCTTGCCATCTGCGCTGGCAGCAGCAAGGGTAAAGGTGTTTTTGCCGTAGCTTAAAGCATAGCTATCCTTGGGGGTTTCACCGTTTACGGTGTAGGTTACATCGGAAGCCACTGTGGGAACAATCCCTACGGAATCAATGCGGTGCCCCACAGTCATCATATAGGTCTTGCCGTCTGTTGTGGAAGCCTGACGGGCTATGCCGCTGACATTCACCTGGACGTTTTCAATAACATCGCTGCTTTCCGTTGCAGAGCTGGTCAGCTTCAGAAGATAGAGAACAGGCTCCTTATCGCCGTTCTGGACGATTATCCGAACCAGCTTTTCGCCGTTTTCTTTGGTTACTTTGAAACCGGTGGCCGCAGTGCCGGAAGCAACACGCTGGTTATTGATATAAATGTTATCGTCATCCGCAGTGCCGGTAGCTGCGATAGAAACATATTTCATATCGCCCAGATCTACAGAATAAACCTGTTGGTCGGGGGTAAAGGTTACGGTTTTGGTAGAAGCGCCGTCTGTGATGGTCACACCGGTGGGAGCCGTCGTTTCACCTACCGCATTCTCCTGTGGGGTGGTGCGGACAACATAGGTAATTTCAGTAGATTTATCACCATAGGTGGAGTGCCAAATGTTGGAGGCTGTCTGCACCTTGACATAATGAAATGCCTTATTGGAAACATCTACAGGGTTGCCCTGCGCATCCACAGCCCAGGCCAGATCGAAGCCGTTGGCCTGTAGCTTGTGATTGCTGTTATCCAGATAGGGATCCACATCCGCGCCGATGGTTCCGTTAGTGAACACATCTGCATAACCCCAGTTTACAGCATAAGCATCTGTGGCCTCGCCGGTAACTGCAACTTTTCCATTTGCTGCCGGAAGCATAACGCCGGACAGTGTGATACTGTCGTTGTCAAAAAGATTGTTCAGATAATAGATATTTGTGGTTGGCCAAGTACCAGCATAGGAGACACCGTTATTAGAATTTCCATGATTATCTGTCCAGGAAGTTTTGCCATTGGAAGCCTTGGCATAAGTTACCGTGTAATTCCAATCTACATCCTCTTCATAGTGGGCAGAACCAGCCAAGGCATACCAGGTTTCACCGTTTTCAGAAACCCAAACCTGACCTGGCTCAAAAAAGCTCATGCCGGTAGAGGTGGAAGTATCTGCGTTGGCATTGCCGTAAACGTAGAAATCCACACCGTATTTGTTGTTCGGATTGTCCGTCAGCGGAGTATCATAGTAATAGGTGATATAACCGCCAAAGTTGCCCAAAGATTTCAAACTGCCAGCCAGAGTAGCCTCAGGTTGGGCGCCATAACTACTGCCATTGGTATATTGGCTGTTTATACATAGATAATCAGTTACCTTATCGGGGACATCATAGCGGCTCTTTTTCAGTGCTTTAAAGCTGTAAGTATTAGAAATACTGCCGTCTGCAGAGGTAATAGTGAGAGATTGGGCGCTGGTTTTGAGCGGCAGCGTATAGTTGCCATTGTCGTTGGCAGCTTGTGCTGTGCTGCCCAGTTTCACCGTTGCTCCTTCGGCAACCGTATAGGTAACAGTGGGAAATTGAGTGGTGCTATTGGGAACCACAATGTTATAGCTGTAGGTATCCTTGTTGAAGGGAGCGTACCAATCACCGCTCTCCGTGGCAGCGGTGAGGATCTGAGCACTTTCTGAACGGGCGGAAACCTGCTCTACCCAAATCGTATAGGTCTCCGGTTCGCCGGAGGCAAAGCCGTCCTTTCCAGCCTTTATATTGTCTGCATAGGTCTTATCATCCAGGATCTGGATTTGAATCTTTACAACTTTTTCGCCTTCGGCAGGAAAACACAGTTTGTCGGTATTGCCGCCGCCCTGAGGCAATTCTGTCCAGGTATTTCCATCATCCGCACTGTAACGCAAGTGCGTATAAGCTGTGTTTCCGGTGAGAGTCAGGGAGAATTTTTCCAGGTTATTTAAAGCATAGGTGCGATAGTATTTCTGAGAGCTGGAAACACCGGTGCCGGAAGTCAGAACGCCAGTTTCATCGGCTTTCAGCATAGTACCTTCGGCATAATTTTTATATTTAGCGCTTAACAGGCTGCGCCCGTCAGGTACCAGGACAATGCCGCTGCTTTTAATTTCCTTAGTGGTATCCCGGGGACGGGAAACATGAAAGGTATAAACCGTCTTATTGTCCGAATTGCTCTTGTCAGTCAGAGTGATGGTCATATCTGAGTTGTCAAAAGGCTGATTGGGCAAAGTGGTCACTGCGCCGCTATTGACGGTAACGCTTTGTTTTTCGCCGTTGATATCGGTATATTCTGCAGAAGCCGTGTATTTTTGGGCATCAAATAAAGTAGTAGCTTGCAGGGCCAAAGAACTGGTGCTGTAGTTTTTGATTGGCAAATCATATTCCAGCTTAGTGGGAGAGAAAGTATAATTTTTTGAATAATCCGTAATAGCAGTGCTGAGAAACTGAATATTTTCAAAATAGGGAGTTTCCAGATCAGTGACCACCACCTGAATGCCGCCCTGAGTCTCTTCATTGTCTGTTGCAGTGATGATGGTGGAGCCAATGCCCTGGGCAGTTACCAGCCCGTTTTCATCCACCGTGGCAATAGCTTCATTGGCGCTGGACCAGGAAGTAACTGTGCGGCCATCTTGGCAGTAAGCTGTCAGCTGCTCAGTAGGATTGGGAATAGCCGTGCTTCTGCTCAAATAGGTTTTGGTTTGCTTGCTGTCAGCGTCTTCTACAGCAACGCCGGTGATGGTAACGGTAGCCGTGTCGGTCATAGAATCAGCCAGATCCAGTTTAAAGCTGACATCAAAAGTGCCGGGACGCAGAGCGTTGAATTTAATCGAGGTTCCGTTGCCAGGGTCAGAAGCCAGAGTTGCGATGCCTGCTGCAGCGGTTTCATCATAGCTCCAGATAGTATGGCCTTTATAACCGCCGCTGAGAGAAACGGTTTTGGCGGTTTGGCCGTCTGCGGAAAGGGCTACACTCTGTGTTTTCTGATAAGAGCTAAACTGATAGCCTGTCAGAGAAAAGCTCTGCTTAGCAACAATAGAAGAATCAATCGTAGAGGTTGCGGTCAGATAAAAAGTATTGCTTCCGCCACAGCTCAGAGAACCGGTAGCGGTAAACACGCCGGTGTTAGGATCTATGTCACCAGGGCAAGAAGAACTTTTTTCCCAGGTTACGGATGTTTCCTTTCCATCTTGATCCAAAGCTTTGAACTGAAAAGTATCACCGGTTTTACCAATCAGCGTACCATCCAGAGCAGGATTGCTGTCATCAGAAACAATGGTAATGCTGGTGGGTGCGGTTTGGGCTTCTTGCACTGTTACCTTGCAAACGGGGGGTACCAGATAATTTGGGCTGGAGCTGCCATCGCTGTTATAAGTTGAGTAATTAGAAGAATTATACTGAGCAGTCACATAATAAGTGCCAGGATCCAGTATAGAAAATTTGACAGTGCCGTTGGTATCGGTCGAAGGGGTGGGCATATAGACTGTGTCGGTCAGCTTTTCGCCTCGGAACGATTCGGGCACAGAATAAGCGCCGCTGTTTATATCATAAGCGCCGATGGGAGCGGCAGCGACTGGCTTCTGTACAGAAGTCCAGTTTTCGTCATAACCCCAGGATTTCAGGGTCAGGCTGAACTCTTCTCCGACTGTAACCGTCTTTTCGGATTCTGTGAAAAAGGAATAACGGTCAGAATAACCCTTAGTATCATAATAGGTAAAGGCGGTAATCCGGTCGCCATCTTCCAGCGATTCCGCGTCTACCGTGCCGGTAAAAGCATCATTTTTACAAAAACCAGAATCTGAGGTTTCCGTTCCCCACAGTTTGGTAACCATTTTCCCCCCATAGGAGCTGTCTGCTGTGGCATAACCATTTGATCCGTCGGGATAATAAGCTGTATGGACAGCCTGTAGAGCTTCATCTAAACTGTATGTTCCATCTTGGTTTTCATCCAGGACAGTGACAGGGCGTTGATACATAATCCTGTTGTCTTTGTCCTTGGCAAATTCCCCTTTTTCGTAAAGAGTCATCTGCACAGTGATGGAAGGGGTTTCATTTTCCGCTGCCCAGGCCGTACCCGGCAGTACGCCAAGAAGCAGCGCCAGGGACAGAAACAGGCTGAGCAGCCTGTTTATTCTTTTCTTCATTTCTTTTCCTCCTCTAAATATAAAAAAATCTGCCTGCCGACCCCGGCAGACAGACACAACCAATAAGCCGGACTGCATGCAGTCCAGCGTAATTTGATAAGTACAGTTTCCGGTTCCGGCAGAAACATGGGCAGCTTTCAGGTAATCTGACTTATCCGCCCTTGGCGGCTTCACAGTGACCGACTCGCGAGGCTTTTCACCCCATTCCCCCTGCCGCTCGAAGCGGCGAAAACTGCGCTATGCTATATAATTTATTTTATTATAAAATAAAAAATCCCATTTGTAAACTAGGAATTTTCCTCAGGAAGCGGAAAGGCGGGCAGGAAGGTCCTGCCCGCGTTGCCTGCTGCGGCATTGGCCGCTTTACATAAATTTTTGTGTCACGTCTTTGGCCATATCCAATGCCCGGTCTGTGGTGCGTTCCACCATTTTCCTGGCTTTGGGGTTAGCTAGAGCTGTGCCTGCAATGGCTGTGACAACAGCGCCGGCGAGAATGCCAGTGGCAACGCCGGTCAAAATCGAATTGTTTCTCATTTCGATCGCCACCTTTCCTCCTTAGTTTGTCCGGAAAACACAGGCGCAAACAAGGGGATTTTTGGTATTGCATAAAAAATTATTAAAATAAATATTAAATCATAAATTGAGGAAGATTCGCTCTTTACAAAGGAGGTCGGGTATTGTATAATGTAGGCAACTGAAACCTTTAAATTGGTACCGAGAGACCAGCAAGGATGGAAGCAAGCCCTATATCTATTTATGATATTTTTTTGTAGTTTAAGAGACTTTTCATCTTTGGTGGGAAGTCTCTTTTTTGTTTGGGAGGTGAAGCGTTGGTCAGAGAAAAGAAGGCGGAAATCATGGATGAAAACGCGATGCGGCGTGCCATCAACCGAATTTCCTTTGAGATTATCGAACATAATCATGGCGTCAAAAATCTTGTCCTGGCTGGAATTGTTACGCGGGGGCAGTATTTAGCCCAGCGGATCGCCGACAAAATCCAGGAGGTGGAAGATGTCCGCCTGCAGGTCTATGTCTTGGATATCAGTGCCTTTCGGGATGACGTACCTCGGAAGCGGCGGGAACAGGCTGTCCTGCCGAAAATCCCGGATATCACAGAAAAAACCGTGATTCTGGTGGATGATGTGCTGTATACCGGACGGACCGCCCGGGCTTCCATTGAACTGATCTCCCAGATTGGCCGGGCGAAAAAGATTCAGCTGGCAGTTCTGGTAGACCGGGGGCATCGGGAAGTGCCTATTCGGCCGGATTACGTGGGGAAAAACCTGCCTACCTCGGTGGAGGAGACCGTTAAGGTCATGATGCGGGAAAGCGACGGCAGCGACGCCGTGATCATTATGGAAAACAAGAAAAACGATCAATAAAGCAGGAGGAAGCTTATGTCAGTCAACACCTTAGTCAATAAAATCAAAGCTTTGGGCAGCCCGGTGGTTGCGGGTCTGGATGCCCGGTTGGAATATATTCCGGCCAGCGTAACAGAAAAATACCGGAAGGAATACGGCCCCACCCTCAAGGCAGCGGCAGAGAGCATGCTGGAATTCAACAAGGCTCTCATAGATGCTCTTTATGATGTGGCGCCGGCGATCAAGCCGCAGGCGGCTTATTACGAGCTGTTAGGACCGGACGGCGCTGTGGTTTTGCAGAAGACCATTGCCTATGCCCATCAGAAGGGTATGTATGTCATGACTGACGTAAAGAGAAACGATATCGGCGCTACCGCTGCCGCTTACGCGGAAGCTTACCTGGGCAAGACCCAGGTATTCGGCGAGGAAATAGAAGCGTATGGATCAGATGCCGTTACCGTCAACGCTTATCTGGGAACAGACGGCATCGAGCCTTTTCTGAAGGAGTGCCGCAATCGGGATAAGGCGATTTTTGTCCTGGTTAAGACTTCCAATCCCTCCTCCGGTGAGCTGCAGAACCGGGATATGGGCGGCCAGCCTTTGTATGCCCGGGTAGCAGAAATGCTTGAAAAGTGGGGAGAGGGACTGGATACCCCCTGCGGTTATAATCAGGTAGGCGCTGTGGTTGGCGCCACCTATCCGGAGGAGCAGAAGGTGATCCGTGCGCTGATCCCCAAGGCCTATTTTCTGGTGCCGGGCTACGGCGCTCAAGGCGCTACCGCTCAGGACATCGCCAACGCTTTCAATCCGGATGGTCTGGGTGCTATCGTAAATTCCTCCCGCGGCATTATGTGCGCTTGGAAGAAGACCGGCAAAAACGGGGAAGACTTTGCGGAAGCGGCAAGAAACGAAGCCATCCGGATGCGGGATGATATCGTATCCGCAATTCGATAAAGGATAAATCAATGAAGATAGAGAAAAGGAGCGTGGGCAGAGTGAAGAAAGCATATTTACTCCTGGCAGACGGCACGTTATTTGAGGGCAAGGCCGTCGGATACGAAGGCAGCAGTATTGGTGAGATTGTATTCAATACCGGTATGGCAGGCTATCAGGAGGTTCTGACCGATCCGTCTTATTATGGACAGACTGTATGTATGACCTATCCGCTGATCGGCAACTACGGCTTGAACGATCAGGATTATGAGTCTAAAAAGTCCTGGGTGACCGGGTTTATTATGCGGGAAAGCTGTGATTATCCCTCCAACTGGAGATGCAGCAAGGCCCTGGATACTTACTTAAAGGAACAGAAGGTGGTAGGTCTGGAGGGCATTGACACTCGCCGGCTGACCAAGATTCTGAGAAACAGCGGAGTGATGAACGGTGTGATTTACACGGAAGGCTATGAGCCGGATGAAAAAATCGTCCAAGAGATGAAGGCCTATGCGGTGAAGGATGCGGTAAAGTCCGTCACCTGTGAAGCACCCAGAGAGGGCGCGCCTCTCCATCCGTCCTTTCCCTCTCAGGCAGAGCCCAGAGAGATTCAGTATAAGGTTGCTCTGCTGGACTTTGGCGTAAAATATAACATCGAGCGGGAATTGCGGGCAAGAGGCTGTGATGTGACCGTATTCCCTGGTTTCACCAAGCCGGAAGAGATCCTCAAGGGAGACTATGATGGAATTATGCTCTCCAACGGTCCCGGCGATCCGGCGGAAAACATAGAGATCATTGAAAATCTGAAGGTTCTCATTGCCAGCGGCAAGTCTATCTTCGGCATTTGCCTGGGCCACCAGCTTTTGAGCCTGGCAGTGGGCGCTAAGACGGAAAAGCTGAAGTACGGTCACCGGGGCGTTAACCATCCGGTCAAGGAACTGGATGCAGACCACACCTATATCACCTCTCAGAACCATGGCTACGCAGTGGTTGGGGATTCTGTGCCGGAGGGCGTGCGGGTTACTCACATTAATATGAATGATAACACCGTAGAGGGCATCGAGCTGATCGGCAAGCCGGTCTTTACTGTGCAGTACCATCCCGAGGTTTGCCCCGGGCCTATGGACAGCGGCTATCTGTTTGACCGGTTCATTGCCAATATGGAAAAAACACGAAAGTAGGGAGGAGCGAATACCATGCCGTTAAGAGAAGATATTAAAAAAGTAATGGTGCTGGGCTCCGGCCCCATCGTCATCGGTCAAGCGGCCGAGTTTGACTATGCAGGCACCCAGGCC
>CAZSBD010000046.1:0-7793 GCA_964605215.1 uncultured Oscillospiraceae bacterium
TCTGTTCCGGGTATCGCAAAGGGAAAGATGTGTGTGGTGAGACCCATTCCATCCGCACCGTTATCCTGGAGGAATTGATCCTTGATAACCTGCGGGAGATTGTTTCCTTTGCAAGACAGCACAAAGAGCGGTTTGTTCAGATGGTCATGGATATGGACCTGAAGGAGCGCAACAAGGGACTTGCCAAAAAGAAAAGACTGTTGGCTGACACTGAAAAGCGGATCGCAGAGCTTGACAACATTTTTAAGAGACTGTATGAGGACAACATTTCCGGTAAGCTCGCGGACGAGCGTTTCCGCAAGCTGTCTCAAGACTACGAGGACGAACAGAGCGCATTGAAAGATCAGGCGCTTCTGGTCCGTGAAGAAGTCGAGGCGGCTGAAAACCAGAGCGCCAATGTTGACAGGTTTCTATCCATCGTTGCCAGGTACACGGAAATCCCGGAGCTGACACCCCATATCCTGCACGAGTTTGTTGAGAAGATCGTTATTTACGTAGCGACCGATCCGCACAGCAAGGTAAACCGCCGGCAGGAAGTGGATATCTACTACAAGGGTATCGGTATCCTGGAAATGTCAAAAGTTTTTGGTGAAAGGCAAAAATGAAAGAAACGGCATAGCCGTCAGCTATACCGTTTCTCTCTTGCCCCACGATGTTTTCTTATCGGGAGTGCACATTGGGCAGTTCCTTTTTTATAGCAACGGTTTTAAAAAGTTTGATATCTGGGTCGTTTCCAGGTTCCGGTATCAAAGGATGGGTTATACGCGTAGAAGTTCTTAGCATCCAGGTGATCCTGTACTACGTTCAAAGCGTCGCCGAACCGCTGAAAATGGACGATCTCTCGTTCCCGCAAAAATTTCAGCGGATCCCGCACATCCGGGTCATCAATGAGCCGCAGCAGATTGTCGTAGGTGGTTCGAGCCTTTTGTTCTGCTGCCAGATCCTCAAATAGGTCGGTGATGGCATCACCTTTGGACTGAAGGGGCATTACACTGAAAGGTACGCCGCCGGCAGACTGGGGATAAACCCCAGCGGTGTGGTCTACGAAATATGCATCAAAACCATCTTGAATAATCTGCTCCGGGGTCATATTCCGGGTGAGCTGATGTACGATGGCCGCAATCATTTCTGCATGTGCCATTTCTTCCGTACCCACGTCTGTAAGAATGGCCTTGGCCTCCGCATAGGGCATAGCGTAGCGCTGGCTTAAATACCGAGTGGAAGCGCTTAGTTCTCCATCGGGACCGCCTAATTGCAAAATGTGAGAACTCATATTTTATAAAAAATTTCTATGCTCTCATCTTTCCTAGAAAATACAATATAATCCACAAATGTACGCAAAATCAGGTTTTTATCCCCGTCAGAAATGTTAGAATCTTTTATTTGCTGGACCTTAGCTTTTAAGTCCTGCTTTAATTGTTCTGCGGATATGGGAGGCGGTTTTGGAATGGTTTTCCGGATTGCCTCTATATTTTTCTGGATTTTGGCCTTGGCCTGGCGGTATTCTTCCAGAGTGTCAATCCCTGCTTCGTAGGCCTCTCGAATTCGGATGAGTTTCTTTTCTTCTTTTTCTATTTGGCTTCTGGCCAAGTCAGGCATGCAATCTCTTTTTTCATCCTTTTGCGCTTTGAGCTTGACAAAAAATCCTGCCCGGCAAAGATCCTCATCCATTTGCTGGATGACAGATGCCTTTAATAGATGCATTTCAATGGAGTGAGAGACGCCGCACAGACCGTGAGAATAGCCGATGCATTGAACCCGGACGCCTGCTTTGGCCTGGACAATGGTGCGCCCACAGCTGCCGCAGCGGACAAGCCCCTGAAAGATCCACGGGGAAGGGCTGGCAGGGCGTTCATAACGGCGGTAGAGCTTGCGGGTATCATGTAGCCGTTTCTGGACAGCTGCCCACAGTTCCGGCTCAATAATCGGCTGATGCTTCCCGTCATAGAGATGGACATCCTTGGATGTGAAATTACGGCTCAGTCTCCCATTGGGATTCCATCGAATTTTCCCGATATATACAGGATTGTTCAGGATATATTCAATGGTCCGGTTTTCAAGGGGATAGCCGCGTCTGGAGCGTATGCCCATCGTATTTAATTCCTTGGTGATTTGCAGCTGTGGTTTGCCCCTTGCGTAATCTGTAAAAATCTTTTGCACCAATCCCGCTGTGGCCGGATCCGGCTCCAGCTGGCCATCTTGAATCTGATAGCCAAAGGCAGCAGATCCTACCGGTTCCCCACGGCTGGCTTTCTCCAGCATCCCGCGCTTGACCTCTTCGGCCAGGTTAATGCTGTAATACTCATCCATCGCCTCGATCATCGCCTCAAAGATGATGGAGGTTTTATCATCGCCGATATTTTCACTGATGGAGATCACCTCAATGCCCAGCTGTTTGCGCAGCATAGACTTATAGATAATACTGTCCTCCCGGTTTCGGGCAAATCGGCTGAATTTCCAAAGCAGGATTACATCAAAAGGCTTGGGCTTTAATTTGGCCGTACCAATCATTTGATTGAAGGCAGGGCGTTTTTGAGTGGTTTTTCCGCTGATTCCTTCATCAGCAAAAATGAATTCATCTGGAACAATCATATCGTGAGATTTGGCATAATTGCGGATCTGTTTGATCTGGCTTTCCGGACTGTATTCAATTTGATCTTCCGTAGATACTCGGATGTAGGCAGCAGCGATTTTCATAGTTAGCCTCCCTAACGGACACCAAGATAATCTTTTAGTGAGCTTTCCAGCAGCTTGGAATAATTGACATGTTGTGTCTCAGCCAATTCTTTCAGCCAGAGGGGGATGGTCACATTGGTTTTAACCCGTCTGTTATCCATCTCATTTCTTACAAGATCAGGGAAGACGGTAACGGCAGTGACTACGCATCCTGCGATATCTTCTGCTGGCAGGAAGAGAGACGCTTCCGGCAGCGCACCGCCCTCCTTTTCCAAGCCATAGATGTGCAGCTCCAGGGCTTCTTTTGCCTGTTTTTGAGCCTCTGGAATGTCTTTGCCAAAGCTGATGCAGCCAGGCAAATCCGGGAAAAATACGCCGTATCCATCCGCAGAAGGTTCTAATACGGCTAAATAAGTGAGAGATCGCATTTTATCATCCTTTCTTAAGGACGGGGATTATTTCAGCCCCGCCTGTTTTAAAATGCTGTTTAGGGTTCCTTTGGGAAGATCACCAGAGTGAGAAGGCACGGTAACTTTTCCTTTTTTTACAGGATGTTTAAATTGTATATGAGATCCACGGGTGTCGCATTCTATCCAACCATCCTGCCGCAGCCGCTTTATAATTTCCTTTGCCGTCATATCTTCCCCTCCTTACACCTATATTATACGCC
Source organism: uncultured Oscillospiraceae bacterium (assembly GCA_964605215.1). Lineage (GTDB taxonomy): Bacteria > Bacillota > Clostridia > Oscillospirales > Butyricicoccaceae > CAZSBD01. Next base: position 3,347 of record CAZSBD010000046.1, read on the forward strand.
TTATATGTGCGTACGTCAATAAAAATATACGCCTTTTTTATGCGCACAAACAGAAAATACAAAAACAAATGTTCGATTGAAATCATCTTTTTTTACCACCCCCGGAAAAGAGGGTGGTTGTTTTTTTATATATTCCGATTTTTTCCGAAATAGATGATACCTTTTTTTAAACGCTGCCGATAGCTGCATTGCCCTGCAAACATAATATTATCTTCATCCGGATTTACACGGGGAAGATTTTGAAACTCATAAACGCATCGTTTCAGGTCGCTGCACTCCAGGTAGTGTGAGCAGCAGTCAAAGCCGATGGATCGTAACAACTTTTCGTAGCTGTCAAAAAAAGCTTGTGCCATCGGGAAGAAATTTGTCATTGGCGTTACTTGGACACGTTTCCAATTATTGCTAGAAGTTGTACTTTCAAACTTAATACCATCCCGCTGAAAAAACTCAATACACGTAGGACAAATTTCCATATATTCTTTTTTTACACCCTTAAAATGAGCGAAGGGTTTATCGAACATCGTGATGCTATAGTAATCTTTTGTTTTTGGGGGCTTTACATATTGTAATTGAATTTTAGTCAGATCATAGCCTAAACCAGACGAATCAAATACTCCTATAATTTTATCGTAATATAATTCTGCGTTCATATTATTTTACTCCATCTTTTTTGAACAATCCAGCAAAGTCAGGAAATCCGGCTCGGTCAGGATTCGAATGCTTTGCCCGGCAGCTAGATAAGCTTCTGCTTTTTTCTGCTTACCAGATTTCTTCTCTGGGTCAGCATCTGCGCCGATTACCAGGATATCTGTCTTTTTGGTCACATTGTCAGCAACGTGTCCACCGCAATCTACAATGCGCTGCATAGCTTGTTTTCGGGACATCTCCTGCATTTCACCAGTGATTACGCAGGTCAGATCAAACAGGGGATGTGCAGGATCAAACAAATCTGTTGTAGGTTTCATCTCTTTCGCTTTCGGGGTACTTCGATATTTCAGAACCTCTGCTTGGCTGATCTTCTTTTTTGAGGGTAACTCGGAAGAAAAAGATATATCCAGTTTATAGCCATCAATTGAAATAGAAAAATCGTCTGGTTTGGCCTGCTTTGCACGGAGATAGGTTTGCGGATCTTGCATTTTGCAAAGGGCCTGGAAGCAATGCAGGGTTGTTTCACAATCCCCCATAGCACGATGAGCCGTGCCAGGCGTAATCTGAAGAGCCTTAGCGATGTCACCAAGAGTATGGTGTTCCAGTTCCAGGCAGTCACGAGCAAAGGGCAGGGTGTCAATTATCTTATTTTTGATCCTGCATCCACATTTTTCTGCGTAGCGGTTGCAAAATGGAACGTCAAAAGTTTTGATGTTGTGACCAACGAGAATGGAACCTTCGATAAACTCCAGAAAGCGAGGCATAACTTCGGAAATCTTTGGCTTGTCCGCTAACATAGTATCTGTAATGCCAGTCAACTGAATAATATCTGGAGAAAGAATCTGACTTGGCTTTACCAGTTCGTCAAATGTATCAACGATAGTAACCCGATCTTCTTTGACACGAATTGCCGAAATTTCAATGATTTCGTCTGTTTTGGAAAGTCCGGTTGTTTCAATATCGAATATGGTATAATCCGGTAATCCTGAACCAACTTCCAAACCCCGGCTCTTTGAACCTTTCTGCATTTCCTTTAGACATTCAGGATGGATGGTATGCAGCATTCCATTGACTTCAATGACAACGGCAGACTTATCTATGTAGCCGGCAAGCTGACATGAAGTACGAGCTTGCACATAAACACCGGAATAAAATAAAGGCTTTGGTTCTGTAAATGTCTTGGGTGTCAGCCCCAGGTCTTTTGTCATCGCAAGGATTTCATCTGGGGCTGTCAAACGGGTCCAAGGCTCAGGAGGCGCGATCATATCTATACATCTCCTTATAATTTATATTTCTAATCAAAAAAGTTCTATCACATAAACTTCGCCCGAAGCTCCACGACCTTACCGAGAATCCTCACGGGCAGGGTCTGTACTTCTTCGGCGGAATAAAACATAATCTCATAATCTGGATTCAACGGAATCAGCATAATGCCGGATTCCGTTTTTTTAATTTTCTTCACGGTTGCGGAATCTCCGTTGACCAACACAACGGCAATGGCCCCGGTATCCGCATCAGATTGCTTGCGGACAATGACCACATCCCCTTCGGACATTTTCGGCTCCATAGATTGTCCTTTGATCCGCAAGGCAAAATATTCCTCGCCGTTCCGGGTCATAGATTCGTCAATTTCTTCATAGTCCAGGATATCTTCAATGGCTTCTATGGGGATGCCCGCAGCCACGTTACCCAGGACAGGGATTTTGACGCCTGATTTTTGCGGTTTACTGGAATCTTTTCCTAACAAATAATCGGTAGATACTCCATATAACTCACTAAGCTTTAATAGCATGGTTGGGCTTGGGGTAGTTACACCTCTTTCCCATTGGCTAATTGCTGTTTGATTTACAAATAAAACTTTAGCCAATTCGGATTGATTTTTATATCCGTGTAATAATCTTTGCTCTTTAAACCGATTCATATGGAGAAGCACCTCCCTTTATTCTATGATAGTAGCTAAACTAATAAAATGCAAGAAAATTTCCATCATTAGTAGAAATACTACTCGACAATACTGGGATTTAGTTGTATCTTAATAGTATCAATAGTAAAACTACTAAAAGGAAGGTGGGAAAATGAATGTGTTACGACTGGCAGAGTTAAGAAAAGAAAAGGGAATATCTCAAGAAGAATTGGCTGTAAAGTTAGAAGTTAATCAAACTGCAGTTAGTCAATGGGAGCGTGGAGTATATTGTCCTTCGTGTGAAAAGCTTCCCAAGATCGCCAAAATTTTAGACTGCTCCATTGATGAACTTTTTGAGAAGGAGGGGTGAAGGGGATGAGATATTTTGGCTTTATTTGCGGGGTGATTACGACCATCTATGTATTATGTAAGTTGCAACTATTGTAGACAAAACACCAGATGCGAAACCAAGCAGAAAAGCCACTAAGTGTTCTTTTAGAAAATCTATTCGTCGGTCGTGCTTGTTTTGAAAATAGACAAGCCCCTCTTTGGATATTGTTGCATAGAACGCATCGTCACCAGCGGGGTGCAGATCGATCAGACTCTTTGCGGCTAAAAAACGAAAGTCGCTTTCTGAAAGAATAGATTCTGGACAAAAGATAATTTCATTTTTTGTTTTGGCGAAATCCAGTAAATATTTTAAGTCTTTTTCAAACTTCTGTATGTTGATTGCACTTCCTTTCATTTCCAGTATAACACACGGAAGGGAAAACCGTAAGAAGGGGGTGATGGGATGGGGACGGTTATCATAAGGTTCCTTATACTGCTTATTTCGGTCGGTAGTCTTAGCCTTTCCATAATAGCGTTATTAACGAAATGACAAGGGTAAAGATTGCCACAATCAGCAAAATGAAATCAATTCATTGATGAACTGTTTAAGCAATCAGATTGATGTTAGTTTACCGGAAAACCGTGGTTTTAACCAGGTCGGCATTGTACAAAAAAAGCAGCCAAAGCGGTTGCCGGAAGAAAGGAGGGAGAATCCCTTGACAGAAACCCGAAACATTTACCAGATCGCCCGGGAAAGCGCTGGCTACACCCAGGAACGGGCGGCGGAGCTGCTGGACATCTCCCCGGAAAGCATTCGAGCTTATGAAGCAGGCCGCCGGGTGCCGCCGGATTATGCCGTGATCCGGATGATCGAGGTATATGGCATCCCCCATTTGGCCTACCAGCATTTGAAGCTGAATACAGAACTGGCTTCCCGGGTGATTCCGGACATGCAGATCAGTGATCTTCCGCTGGCTGTGTTGCGGGTACACAAGGAAGTGACCGATTTCCTGCGATGCCGGGATGAGCTGATGGAGATCGCGGCAGACGGCATCATTGATGCGGATGAGCGGCCAAGGTTTGACGCCATCCTGCGGGAGCTGGAGGATATCGTATCTGCCTTTTATCAACTGAAATATGCAAGGAGAGCGTGAAATGAAACGGAAATCCAAAAGAATCGACCGGCTGGTGATTGCCGGCAGCCTGGCAGCGCTGCTGCTATGTATGGGGGTACTCCATATGATAACGCTGTATTTACGGCCTTATGAGCAGGAGGATGCCCCAATTCCCAACGCCGTAACAACCGGAGAGTGGGATCATCCGCCAGTGGAAGGGAGCGTTATTTAATGGAGTTACATAAATATACACAAGAGGAATTCGATGCGCTGCCTGTTGTGGATGGCGTAAAGGTTTGCCCGACTGGGGATTATACAGCGATAAGAGCATTCGGGAACCGGTGCAGCTTCGGGGAACGGTCCAGATTCGGGGAATGGTGCAGCTTCGGGGAATGGTGCAGCTTCGGGAACCGGTGCCGCTTCGGGGAACAGTGCAGCTTCGGGGAAAGTT
>CAZSBD010000046.1:7893-10194 GCA_964605215.1 uncultured Oscillospiraceae bacterium
GGAAACGGTGCAGCTTCGGGAGATGGTGCAGCTTCGGGGAACGGTGCAGCTTCGGTGAATATTGCAGCTTCGGGAACCGGTGCCGCTTCGGGGAACAGTGCAGCTTCGGGGAAAGTTGCAGCTTCGGGAAACGGTGCAGCTTCGGGAGATGGTGCAGCTTCGGGGAACGGTGCAGCTTCGGGGAATATTGCAGCTGCGGGAAGCGGTGCAGCTTCGGTAAAGGGTGCAGTTTCGGTGAACAGTGCAGCTTCGGTGAATATTGCAGCTTCGGTGAACAGTGCAGATGCGAGTTCGGAATCTTTCAAAAGATGTTGACCTGCGGGGGCTTTGGAAGCGCCCAGAGAACCACGTATTTCTTTCAATGTGAAGAAGACATATTTGTCCGGTGCGGGTGCTTTCACGGAACACTGGATGAATGGAAAGAGGCCGTAACCAAGACACACGGAGACACCCCTATTGCACAGGCTTACTTAACCATCGCAAAGGCTGTGGAGCTGCAATGGGAGAAGCCGCCAGCGGAAGGAGAAGCCTTATGAGCACCGGTGATACGGATTTGTCAAATTTAACTGGCGGAAATTGAAAAAAGGAGGGAGTTCGTATGAACGAAAAAATGAGTAAATCTATCCTTGAAATGGCCAGAGGCGCCATTATGGAGCGAGTAGATTACGAGATGGCTAAGGTGACGGATAATATCTTGGATGCCAACACAAAAGCTTCAGCCAAAAGAAAGTTGACACTTACCTTGGAGTTGACGCCGGATGACGAGCGGCGAAACATCAGCGTGAGCGTTATAACTAAATCTACATTAGCGCCGACCAATGCGGTTAAAACATCGTTGTATGTCACTGGTGATAACGTGACCGGAGAGGTTCAGGTTGTTGAACTGGTGCCGGAGATTCCCGGACAGATAGGTATGACTGGCAACGAGCAGGAAGCGCCGTCGGTACTTAAATTGATTAAATTTGCATAGGAGGAAAGAAAATGTTGAAAGCAGCTATTGAAAAAATTCAGAAGATGGCAAAACCGGAAATTAGAGTGATTGAAGATCGAACTTTTGCCATTAGCGATGATGAGATAAAGGAGATTCGCCCAACACTGGACATTGCCGATTGTCTGCCGCTTTGCAGTTTGGATGCTATGGTCAAGATGGTGAAAACAGAAGCTCTTGTTAAGCATGATCCCCCACTGTATATTATGATTCCGGATCACTTGCACGTCAGATGCTTTTCTCAGCCGAATTCTGAACTGCGCTGTTACCGTGAAATTTTTTATGAGGCAAGTGCAACGGATGTTCCTGGCTGGAAAGAGCGGATAGAACTTCCGTTTGAGGAAGCTATGATTGCTTTACGTACGCGCTTTGAAGAAACAGTAGATACTACATACGCCCTAAAGCTGCTGTCTGAGATCACAACCGGCGCAAAGGTAACTTTTAACGATAACGGTGTGGCAACTACTGTTGTAACCAAAAAAGGCGTTGACCTGCAGACAAATCAGGCTATTAGACCGATTGTTAAGCTGAAGCCGTATCGCACTTTTCAAGAAATCAGTCAGCCTGAATCTGAATTTCTGATTCGCATCAACGATAGAGGAATCGTATTTATCGAAGCGGATGGCGGTATGTGGAAGCTTCACGCCAGAGAAGCAATTAAGGATTATCTCGAACTGGCATTTGCTAAAGAAATTGATCGTGGCGATATTATTGTAGCTCTGTAGAAATGAAAAAGCCGCCTCGAACGGCAATTCGAAAGCGGCAAAAAAATCTACATATATAGTTTACCCGTTGGAGGCGGGAAAGTCAATGAAAAAAATCAAAATTATATCTCTGCACATTGAGAATTTCAAGGGAATCAAGCTTGCAGATCTGCAGCTGAACGGTGGAAACTGCCGGATCTACGGAAAGAACGGCACCGGGAAAACCACCCATTATGATGCCCTGACCTGGCTGCTTTTTGGCAAGGACAGCAGAGGTAACAGCGCTTTTGACATCAAACCAGTATGCCGTAAAGATGGTGTTATGCCAACGGTGTCGGCAGAGATGGCTATCAACGGGAATCGGCTCGTCCTAAAAAAGTCGTATCGAGAGCGCTGGGAGAAAGTTCGAGGCCGGACAGAAAAGCGGTTTTCCGGAAACACATCGGACTACTGGATTGATGATGTCCCACTAAAGGAAAGCGAGTACAAAAAGAGGATCAACGACATCATTAATGAAGAAACCTTTAGGCTGTTGACAAATGTATATCTATTTTGCCGAGATTATGGGTGGAAGGATCGCCGTAAGTTGCTTTTTGACCTGTGCCAAAT
>CAZSBD010000047.1:0-10034 GCA_964605215.1 uncultured Oscillospiraceae bacterium
TGATCGCCTCTGGTCTTGCCTTCGCCGGTACCCTTATCCTTCAGACGGGACAGGGAGGGCAGAACGTCGATGGGCGGATTGATGCCGGCCCGGTACAGATCACGGGACAGAATGATCTGGCCCTCTGTGATGTAACCGGTCAAGTCGGGGATGGGGTGGGTCTTGTCATCCTCGGGCATGGTCAGGATGGGGATCATGGTGATAGAACCATCCTTGCCGATCTGACGACCCGCTCTTTCATACATGGTAGCCAAGTCGGTATACAGATAACCAGGGTAACCACGACGGCCGGGTACTTCCTTCTTCGCCGCGGAGATCTCACGCAGAGCCTCGGCGTAGTTGGTAATATCCGTCAGGATGACCAGAACGTGCATACCCTTTTCAAATGCCAAATATTCCGCTGCGGTCAAAGCCATACGAGGCGTTGCGATACGCTCAACAGCTGGGTCATTTGCCAGGTTGGTAAACAGAACGGTACGGTCGATCGCACCGGTACGGCGGAACTCCTCTACGAAGAAGTTGGATTCCTCGAAGGTGATACCGATCGCAGCGAATACTACGGCGAAATTAGCTTCACCGTCCAATACCTTCGCCTGACGGGCGATCTGCGCCGCCAGGTTGGCGTGAGGCAGACCGGAACCAGAGAAGATAGGCAGCTTCTGTCCACGAACCAGGGTATTCAGACCGTCAATGGCAGAAATACCAGTCTGGATAAACTCGTTAGGATATTCTCTGGCTGCCGGGTTCATCGCCAGACCGTTGATATCCCGGTACTCATCCGGCAGGATCGCCGGACCGCCGTCGATCGGCTGACCCATACCGTTAAATACTCGACCCAGCATATCGCCGGAAACCGCCAGCTCCAGCGGGTGACCTAAAAAGCGAACCTTGGAGTTTGCCAAGTTAATGCCGGCAGCATTCTCAAACAGCTGTACAACTGCACTGTCGCCGTTTACTTCCAGCACCTTGCCGCGGCGCAGACTGCCGTCCTGCAGCTCGATCTCACAAAGCTCATCATAGGTAGCGCCTTGTACTTTTTTTACCACCATCAGAGGGCCGGAGATCTCTTGAATCGTTTTATATTCCTTGATCATTCGTCCTGACCTCCTTGCTCTGCAATCGCTTCAATCTGCTTCTGCATATCCTGTGACATCTTTGCGTAAGCTGCCACATATTCATCCTCGGGAACGCTTTTCGCACGACCGATCAGCGCCCGGGCATCTACATTAAACAGTGCGTTCAAATCAATTTCCTTGTTGTTGCCGATGGCTTCCCGACACAGCTTATCGTAATCCAAAATGATCTGCATCAGTTTGGTCTGACGGTCATAGCTGGAGAAGCTGTCGATATCGACAAAGGCATTCTGCTGCAGGAAGTCCTCTCGGATCATCTTAGCGGTCTCCAGCGTCAGCTGATCTGCCGGGGACAGAGCGTCCTTACCAACCAGCTGTACCATTTCATTCAGCGAAGACTCCTCCTGCAAGATCGCCATCGCATGCTGACGGTTCTGGATAAATTCCGCACCCAGATGCTCATCATACCAAGGCTTCAGAGAATCCAGATACAGAGAGTAAGAGGTCATCCAGTTGATAGCGGGGAAGTGACGGGCATAAGCCAGAGAAGAATCCAGCGCCCAGAAAACCTTTACGATACGCATGGTACCCTGAGATACCGGTTCGGACAAGTCACCGCCCGGAGGGGATACAGCGCCTACCGCTGTCAGAGAACCGGTACGTTCTTCGCCGCCCATGGTCTGTACCACGCCGGCACGCTCATAGAACTGTGCCAGACGGGATGCCAGGTAAGCCGGGTAACCTTCCTCACCGGGCATCTCTTCCAGACGACCGGACATTTCACGCAGAGCCTCGGCCCAACGAGAGGTGGAGTCTGCGATAACCGCTACGTCATAACCCATATCCCGGAAATACTCCGCAATGGTGATACCGGTATAAACGGAAGCCTCACGAGCTGCTACAGGCATATCCGAGGTGTTGGCGATCAGTACCGTTCTCTTCATCAGAGAGTCGCCGGTACGGGGGTCGATCAGAGTGGGGAATTCCCGCAGTACATCGGTCATCTCGTTGCCGCGCTCACCGCAGCCGATGTAAACAACCAGATCCACATCTGCCCACTTTGCCAGCGCATGCTGTACCACGGTTTTACCGGAACCGAAGGGACCGGGTACGGCTGCCGTACCGCCCTTGGCAACAGGGAACATGGTATCAATAACACGCTGACCGGACTGCAAAGGTGTTACCGGCGGGAACTTTTTCTTATAGGGACGACCGATCCGGACAGGCCACTTCTGTACCATGGTCAGTTCCTTCTCTTCGCCGTTTTCCAGTGTCAGGGTTGCTATAATCTCCTTAACGGTATAGCTGCCGCTTTTGATGGATTTTACGGCGCCCTTTAAGCCGTTGGGTACCATGATCTTATGTAAGATAGAGGGGGTCTCCTGTACGGTACCCAGCACATCGCCGGCCTCTACCGCATCGCCAGCCTTAGCGACTGCCACGAAATCCCATTTCTTTTCTTCATTCAGCGGCGGTACCTGCACACCACGGGGCAGGTTATTGCTGCCGGTCGCATTTACGATCTCCTGCAGCGGACGCTGAATACCATCATAAATATTTTCAATCAGGCCAGGACCCAGGTCTACAGAAAGGGGGGCGCCGGTGGTCACAACCTCCGCACCAGGGCCTAAGCCCGAGGTCTCCTCGTAAACCTGAATGGAAGCCGAGTCGCCATCCATGTTCAGGATTTCACCGATCAGCTTTTGTTCGCCTACCCGAACCACATCGGACATGTTTGCATCCGACAGGCCGGTAGCCACTACCAAAGGACCGGAAACCTTCACAATTTTGCCGTTGCTCATTGGTTGATTACCTTCTTTCTACTTAAAGGATTTAATTTCTATCTTAGGCGCTGTCTGAACAAACGAAATCGTTAAAATTCCGCCGATCAGATCGCCTTAGAGAATATCTGCGCCGATAGCTCGAATCACGGATTTGGTCACATTTTCCTGACCTACGCCCAAAGAACCTTCCTTACCAGGGATCAAAATCACCGCCGGTGTCAGGTTATCCTTGTAGCGCTCCAGTTCTTCTTTCATATTCACGCCCAGCTGTTCGGTCATATAAACGATCGCACAGTTTTCTTTCGCCAGGCGGCGGAGCGTTTTTCTCGCTTCCTCGATACTCTCTACGGGGTAAACGTCCAGCCCAAGGGCCTTAAAGCCCAAAACGCTGTCGCTGTCCCCCATTACCGCAATTTTATACATAGGGTTCACGCAGCCTTTCCCGAATGGTTTGTGCCGACAGGCCAGCCAGCCGACCGGACAAGATAATGCGGGTGGCGATCAGTTCTGCGTCCTTGGCAATCAGATATCCGATCACCGGCGCTTCGCTGATCCCGGTGAATTTTGCGTTTTTCGCATAATCAATCACCGCATCGTCACACAGCTTTTCAAACAGGGTCAATGGACCGCCGGAAGCAGCCGCTGCGCCTGCCTCCGCTGCATCCTTCAGGGTAGAATTGGCGTAAGCATCTGTTGTAAAGGTGCCGGCGCCCACACTGCTGGCCACCCGCTCTGCATCAATGTTGCCTCCTACAAAGAGAACGCTCTTTAAAAATTCTACGTTTTTCCCCATGCGCAGCGTCCGCACCAGGCTCTTCAGGTTCACGGCATCTACCATGATCCGGACATAATCGGACAAGAATTTGGATTCCGCATCTCTTGCCAGCGTCTGCATGTCATTGAAGTAAGCTTGATCCAATATAAAATCGGACAACTGTGGATTCCGGGTATTGCCCAGAGTATCCCGGGCGCGAATAATGCCCTGAGACATTGAGCCGGGTAGCCCCGCCAATTCGGATGTCCGGATACGATCCTTGAGCCGATCCACCGGGACCTGACCCAGGTCAATCAGCAGGCTTTTCGCATCCACGCCCTTTGCTTCGCTTTTCAGCATAACTTTTGCATTGTGATAATCGTATTTGATTTTAAAAACATCTATCAGCCTTTTATCTGGAGCATAGAGATAAAGATCGTCAAAGATACGCTGCCGTACCTCTGCCAGCATATGATCGATGCTGCTTGGGGTCACTTTCTCTACATCCGGATACCCGCATTCCACCAATACCTTAACGGCATCTTCCACGGTGGGTGCTTCCAGCATCCGCTCCATCCGCTCCCGGGAAAGCATATTTTTTTCCAGCGCCCTAACTCGGGTTGATAAAAACAGATAGTCTGTATCTATGGTATTTATCAAAGGTTTTATCCTCCTTTCCCCCTGCAGCCTGTTCCGGCGTTTGGGGAACCGATTTGGTGCGAGAGGGTATTATCCAAACAATACCCGGCTGACCTCGCCGGTCATCTCGCTGCGCTGGAGACGCACCAAGGTTTCCAGAGCACAGTTGACTTCGATGGCGCCATCGCTTACCAGCAGACCGCCCTGAATATTCCGAGCCTGGGATGAAAGCGTCATCGCGCCCTTTTTGCCCTGCTTTACCAGCAGCTCGTTGGCAAGCGCTACAACCTTTTCCCCGCAGCGCTTCTGATCTGCCGCATTCATCAGCAGAGTCTCCATGCCGGTCTCCGACGCCTCTACGGCTAAACCCGCCAGAAGCTCTATATACTCTTTCTCAGGCAGCTTTAAAAGCTTGGAAAGCGCCAGGTCAAACGCCTGATTGAGCACCTCCTGCTTGGCAGCCAAAGTGCTTTTGCCAGCCTCGATCTGCGCTGCGCTGACCAGACGCCGGCCTCTCTCCTGTGCGCTCTGTTCGCCCCGCGCCAAAACCTCAGCAGATTCCTTTTTGGCACGAGCTTCATACCCTGCCAGCACGGCCTGCGCTTCCGACTGAGCCTGCGCCAGGATACTGTCGATCTGTTCCTGCGCATCCTTTTGGATCCTGCCAGTGATATTTTCAATGCCAGTCATATGTAAACCGTCCTTTCTGCCTTTGTTCCTGTAAATTTATCTGATGTAAATTAAGACATGAACAGCAACATCAGGAAGGATGCCAGCAGACAGAGGATTGCATAGAACTCAACCATGATGGCCAGGATGATACCCTTGGACATCTGGTCAGGCCGTCTTACGATCAGAGAGCAGGCAGCCGCTGCGCATCGCCCCTGAGCATAAGCGGTTACCAGGCCGCCGATACCGATAGGCAGGCAGGCAAAGCAGTAGCCGATGCCCTGACCCAGTGTCATCTGCATAGGCGTACCGCTGATAACGCCCCACTGGAACAATGCGTAGAACCAAACAACCAGACCGTACAGGCCCTGAGTACCAGGCAAAATCTGCAGGATCAGGCATGATGCGAACTTGCTGGGGTCTTCGCTTAATACGCCTGCGGCAGCTTCACCAACGCTGCCGATACCTTTACCGGAACCTGCACAGGCAAGACCAACTGCAAGGGATGCGCCGGCGATCGCTACATATAGACCGGCGTTCTGAAAGAAATTCTGAATGAAATCCATAGTTATTTTTCCTCCTCCATAATGTTTACGTATTTTGTATTATATTGTAAGGGACGGAACGGAATGCCACCCTCAATATAAAACTTGTTGAAATATTCAATATACTGCAGTCTGGCAGCATGAACGTAAGTACCGATCAGATTGATGATAATGTTAAAGCCATTGCCCAGCAGGACAACCAGGATAAACACAATCAGCATATGCGGCAGTGCGCCCAAGGTATTGAATACTTGCGCTACTACAGTGGTTGCCAGCATCAGCGCCATCAGACGGGAATAAGACAGGATGTCCGAGAGCCAGCTGGTCAGGTTGTAAAGGGAACCAACACCGCCGATGACCTTGCCTACCAAACCGACTTTTTTCCGACCCTGTGTCAGAACCAGACTCAGCAGACCAATGATCAGCAGAACTGCGCTGTCCATCACCACGATCACTGCGATACCAGCGAAGGTGATCCACCAGGGAACGACATCCAGCAAAGCGTCCAGACCCTGTCCGTCCCGGAAGCCCATATAGATGTGGATGCACTGACCCATAACCAGATGAACGGCACCCAAAACCAGGGACACGATCAGGATCGTCATCGGGTCATTGACCGGGTTGATGATCAGACCGTTGCAGAAAGCTTCCATCCAACCAGGCATCGCTGCGCCGCCCATAAAGTTGCTGTAAATGACCTGCAGCAGGTTTCCGAAGAAACCGCCGGTCACAAAACCAATGATGGCAATACAAGCGCCTAACCATTGTGCCAGACTGAACATGTATCCCATCGTCCCCTTGGGCTTGTAGACCTTGGCGATCACAGCCGATACGATCCAGATGATCAGACCGTAGCCCAGATCGGCAAACATGAAACCATAAAAGACGATATACCAGAAGAACATCAGCGGGTTGGGGTCAATACCGTTATGGTAAGCCGGCAAAGAATACATCTCCGTTACCATATTGATGCCCCGCATCCACTTGGGATTCTTCAGCAGCGTAGGCGGTGTTTCCGTCCGCTTGGGATCCTCTGTTTCATAAGCGCAGGTAAAGCTTCCCAGCATATTCTGGAAATCATTCAGCTTTTCTGTCGGGATCCAGCCTTCGGCAAAGAAGATCCTGCCATCGGTTAGGAATCGTTCCGCCACCGTCTGCTTGCTGATCTCCTGCTCCACCCGATCCAGGCAGATCTGGATTTCCGCTTTATGCCCTGCCTGTGCGACGATCTGGTTTTCTTTTTCCTTTTTTTCTTCCTCCAGCTGTTGGATCTCCAGCTGGATGCGATCCAAATTCTCCTTCGGCGTGCCGGTCATATCCTTAAAACGAACCACGTTAAAAGAATGAGCATGCAGCGCCTCCAAAGTCTGTTTGAGCGCTTCCTTATAAACGATCAGCAAATAGCATTGCTGATCCTTATCAACGGAAACGGGGACGAGTTCTGCCATGTCTGTCGCCTTGGCCAGATCCTGCTGCATAGCGGCTTGATCCTCCGTGGCGGGACAGGTTCCCAGCATCCACTGAACATTCTCTGTCTCCCAGGTCTGCAACGGCAAGTCCAGGCTCACCCATGGCTGCAAACCGGCTGCATTGGCGTTGAGCTTATTGATTGAAGCATAAATCTTTTCGATTTCACGAGTGCATTCCTGAATATCGGATGCACACTGAAACGTTGTTTTTTTGCTTTCCGGGCTCCAGAAAGCTTCCTCGGAAATGTCCGATCGCTTTTGGAAAAGGCCATCCTTGGCTGACGCATATTTTTTCAGAGCCGCTAACGCCGCCGTCAAAACGCTTGCTTCGCTTTTCACCGTTGAAAGTGAAGAAGCTTCTCGTTTTACCAGCGCTGTCCACTGAGGATTTGTCATCTTGTCCTCCGGCTCTGAAATCTCTACGCAGCCCAGACGGAGCAGTTGATCCAAAAGAACTTCCCGCTCTTCCTGAAGGCCGATCACCCGAAGCCGTTTCATTTTTACAATGGACATCAGCGATTCACTACCCTTCTGACAATCAGGTCAGCCGCTTCCGTCAGCCGAGCCTCAGCCTCAGCTTTCAGGTTTTGGCATGCCTTTTTTGTTTCTTTCTGCACAGCCTGCGCCTGCACCGCCGCTTGTTTTTCCGCTTCAGCCAGCATTGCCTTTACTTGGGCTTCTGCCTGCGCCCGGGCTGAACGCACCAGATCTTCCCCGGTTCGTTCTGCCTCGGCAACCGTTTTTTTAGCAGTTTGCTCCGCTTCCGCTTTGCGCTGCAGGGATTGTCGTTCTGTTTCTGTTATTTTTTTAATCGCTTCAAGAGACACTTAATCACCGCCTTTCCTTGTCCGCCTCTCTACAAAGCTGTTTTCTTTAAGAATATTGCGAACGATTGCAATTATCATAACTTAAAATTGCAAAAATTGCAACTAACTTTTGTTACCAGAAAATTACAAATTCTATTTTTTTAAAAAAATTTCCTATTTAAACAAAGATTGTCGTAATAATCTTTTACTTTTTATAATCTTTGCAACCTACTTAATTATTTTTTTCACAATCTCTTTGCGAGAAAAATTGACATTTTTTTATCAATTTTTTCATCTTTTATACGACTTTGCAGATGATCTATATAAATAAATAACTATATCCCCTTTCTCTTTTCTGTTAAAAAATTGACAAACTTTGCGCTTTTACACATCTCAGCACTTCTGCCAGCATTCAATCGAACTGTTTTTTGTTCAATTTTGGGGCATAAAAAAGCAGGGGGAAAGCCTTGGCTTCCCCCATTTTCCTTTAAATTATATCATATTAAACGATGCACTTCCGTAAATTCAGCTCTGCATTCATCCTTGAATATTTGTCTGATATGTATAGAAAGCCGCCTTACAATTTATTTGTATTGTTCTATCGCTTCTATTTTAAAAATGCAATTACATGCAACACATTGGCATTCAAAAAAATCGGTGTACTATAAAAAGCAACAAATTTAAGGAACAGCTTTTCCCCTTTGATACCATT
The DNA here is from genome assembly GCA_964605215.1 of uncultured Oscillospiraceae bacterium. GTDB lineage: Bacteria > Bacillota > Clostridia > Oscillospirales > Butyricicoccaceae > CAZSBD01. The sequence continues at coordinate 8,452 of CAZSBD010000047.1, forward strand.
CCCGAGTCATCTCTGCACCGGAATTTGCCCAGCTTTATCCCTTATGATACTTGAGCGTATAGTTTGCCATATTCCTGCACAAGGCCAGCACACAAGGGTCTTTCCGCATCCGCTGCATCCAGTAATCGCTGGCGCTGGCGATGCCCTCGACTTTTAACCTGTAGGCAATATCATTTGGCTCTGTCAGCACTGGAACTGCCGCCCATGTTTTAAAAAATGCCTCCGGATTGCCGTAACTCTTTTTCAACTTATCCGCGGTACTTCCCCAGTCCGGCAGCTGAAAATGAGGTTTATCTATGATGCTCTTCCAGCTGCCGCCCCATTCCAAACCCAAACTTTGACCCAGCTTTCCTACCTTGGTAAAAAAGCCGTCTTCATCGTAATAGGCTCCCTTGCCGTCATTGCGATAAAAGTCAAAAGCCACACCCCACTGATGCATAGAGCTGTACGAACTGCCCTTGCAGTTTGTTACCTTGTTCCCCGGTTTTGTCCGGCCCTTGGCATAGAGAGCATCCTGCTCCGCCACTGTCCGCAGACATTCCCCGATGCCGATTGTAAGCCCCTCTCTGCGGCACTGAGCTTCCAGCTGCTGCATCTTTTCCTGCAGCATAGGGTGTAATTTTGTGATGTCTCTCAAATCCTTTCTCCTTTCCGTTGCGTGTATGCTCCATAACAAAAGAGCCGTCTAAAAAGACGACCCTTTATTTTCATACTAGCATTTATTTTCGGAGGCTGTCAAGCTCGTTTTTATCAGTGGTTAATGGGATTTAAATACCCTTCTGGACACCCAAAAAACGATCCCGCCAATCGCCAAAGGCTTTATTTATGTACCCCAGCAGAGTTCCCACAAGAACTGCCGCAATCACAGTTCCCAGACCAACGCTGCCCAAGCTGTGGAGCACCAGCAAGCAAGTAATCAAGGAAATAGCCACCATGCTGACATCAAAAAAGACCTTGACCCGGGAAAACTGGGCTTTGGTCACTCGCGCAACCGCCTGCATCACACCCTCGCCAGCAAGAGGCATAATGCCCGCTGGCATATAGAAAAAGATGCCGATGGCAACAAGCAAGGCGCTGACTGCTACCATAATCAGCCGAATGACCATATTTTCCGGTGTAGGAAGCATAGCTGCCATAAAATTGCAAAGGGTTGTGAATTTTCCAAACACAATGCCCACAATGACCTGCAGCAGATTGATCCATCGAAACTCCTTGCGAAGCAATATAATCTGCAAAACTACCAAAGCAATGTGAAATACAATGGTTGCATTTCCCATTTCCATGCCCCATACACAGGTGATGGTGTAGGGTATGGAGCTAACCGGCGACACGCCAAGATCAGATTTCACCGATATGGCGATTCCCGCCGTCATAATAAATAACCCAATGATATATGCCAGGAATCTAATTCCCAGCTTGTTTTTTCAATTCATAAAAATACCTCTCTTTTCCATCATTTTCTTATAGGAATGAAGTACAAAATGTAAGTACAAAAAAAACCGCTCATTCTTCCGAATAAGCGGCCTTTTGGTACGCCAGAAGGGATTCGAACCCCCGACCTTTTGGTTCGTAGCCAAACACTC